>CAYQZK010000087.1:478-7814 GCA_964422015.1 uncultured Methylotenera sp. | reverse complement strand
GTTAATGCTGCTTGCAGAAGTGAGGCCGCCAGCAATACCTTGAGCAGATGCAGCGCTTGCATCAGATCTTAAATCAATAAATTTTGGCAAAGCGGTTGCTGCCAAAATACCTAAAATAACAATGACTACCACGAGTTCGATTAAGGTAAAACCTTTTTGAGTATTACGCATTACAGTCTCCTAAGTTTATAAAATTAAAGCCAATTTAGATACAGGTTGAACTTGCTGCTGTTACGGTAATGGTTGGGGCAACTACTACAGAGTTTGCCGCATTCCAGGTTGCTGAGGTATATACAAATTGACAAGTGCCAGCGGTCGCACCGGGTACGCCAATAGTAATTGTGTTGCCAGCTGCGGCGCCACCAGCAGTGACTAGATTAAAGTCAGCGGGGTTTGCAGTACTTAAGCCTGCCGCAGTGATAATGCCACCTGCGTTGGCCGTTGGGTATTGGTTAACGACAGTAACGTTAGCTACACCTTCCATATTAATGGCTTGGGCTGCAGCATTGGTTGAACATGGCGCAGCTTGGGTAAGACATTGTGCGTGCGCTAGAGCAGAGGCGCCACGAACTGAGCCAATGGCCCCGTTAAGCTTAGCAATGCGAGCGCGGACTTGCATGTCAGTAAAGCGAGGTAAAGCTGTGGCGGCTAATATGCCCAGAATGATAATGACCACAATTAACTCAATTAATGTAAAGCCTGCTTGATTTTTTTTCATACTTAAACCACTCCTTTTATACAATCTTACTGCATAAAATTTATAAATCATAGAGTTACTGAGATAAATTAAAGCAAATAGTTTCGTTAATTTTAATTTTAGTTAAAATTTTGTTAAATATCTTTATCCAAATTTATTTAGCAAGTTCCATGCCGTTACTTTAAGAGGCTAGCTATTGCCACACATAATGACTCAAGGGCACTAAGGTAATGCCAGTTACATAATCCACTTTGCTGCCGTTGGTGGTTTCCATTTCACCATATAGCACTTTCATACTGTATCTCACACTGAAGTCATCAGTGATGGCGGGTTCGAAGTGCTGTCGTTGCCCAACAATATAAACGATTTGATCGTTTGAATGATCAAAATACCAGTTGCCCGCCTTTAGTGTGGTGGTATTGTCGCCGTCTATTTCACCTAAGTAATTCGCCGGCTTAACTGCGAGCAAGTTAAAAGGGTTTTGTTTTAATAGTGCAGGAATTTCAAAACCTCGTTCTGCCATCATTAAACTAGCCGCTTGTAGCCATAACCCGCTTTTAATCATACTGGCGGTGTAATCCATGTTGGCTTTTTCTGCCTGACCTTGATACCAAAACAGTTTGTTTAAGCCGACAGCGCTTAATATCCCTATGAGGCTAATTGTTACGATTAATTCAATTAAGGTAAAGCCATACGATTTTTTTACTTGAGATAATGTTTGCTTTATCGACATATATGGCAACTTCTTTACACTTTTTAACCTTTACTTAAGGCTACTTTACCTAGATCCCATATTGGTAAGAAGATACCTAGTGCAAGAACGAGTACCATAATGCCTAAAAACACAATTAAAATGGGCTCGATTTGAGCGCCTAGCGTTTTGATTTCATATTCAACGTCACGTTGATACATGTCTGCAATTTCTTGCATTAAGTCATCTAGCGAACCTGTTTCTTCACCTACTGCAATCATTTGCAACACAATGGGATTAAATACGCCGCTATTGGTGGCGGTGCGGAGTATGCTTTCACCGCGCTCTACACCTTCACGCATTTGACTAATTTTTTGAGACATATAGTCATTGTCGGTAGTTTGGGCAACAAGGTTGAGCCCGTTGGTTAGAGGTACACCGCTTTTGCTGGCAAGAGCAAAACTTCTGGCAAAACGCGCTAAGGTGGATTTATGAATGATTTTTCCCGCAATGGGGATTCTTAATTTGAACTTATCCCATTTGTATTTACCGTCACCACTGGCGGTATAGGTGTGGAAGGCCACAATTGCACCAACTCCTCCAACTATTAAATAAGGCCATGAAGCTAACATAAAGTCAGAAAAGCCTAATAAAATTCGAGTCATAAAAGGTAGTTCAGCACCAAAGCCTTTAAACACTTTTGCAAATGCTGGAATGACAAAGATGTTGACTACAATAATCGCTATACCCATGGCGCCCACGACAAAAGTTGGGTAGCGCAGGGCAGCTTTAATTTGATCGCGCATGAAGCGTTCAAATTCGAGATGGTCGAATAAGCGTAAAAATACAGATTCCAACATCCCTGTGGTTTCGCCAACACGCACCATACTGATATAAAAGGCTGAGAATACTTTAGGATGCAGGCTGAGCGATGATGAAAGCTCTCGACCGCTGCCTAAGTTTTCTCGTACGTTGCTGATAATTGCAGCTAATGCTTTGTTTTGTGTGGAATTCTGTAAACCGGCGAATGCGTTCATAATGGGTATACCTGCTTTGAGCAGCGTATACATTTGACGACTGAACAGCATGAGGTCTAGCGTATCAATTTTTTCTTCAAACAAGTTAATTGAAAAGCCATTTTCTTTAGACGCAACAGCTGATGTTTGAGGCTTTATTTCAAGGGGTGTGATATTCAGGTTGGCTAATTGATTTGCCAGTGCATTGGTATCGTTACCTTCTAGTACACCTTGTACTAAAGCACCTTTGCTATCACGTCCTTTGTATGCAAAAAATGGCATCTGAACTAAAAATTAGTCCTCAAACTGATTGCTGATGCGCATGGCTTCAGCAATCGTAGTTTGTTTTTTTATGACTAAATCTACAGCACTTTTACGCAAGGTTTTACCTGCCATATGTTGCTTGCCAACTTTAATAAAGTGGTTAGGGTCATGGTGGCTGGCAGCATCAATCAGCTCATTGTTCATTTCAAGCAGTTCATACACGCCTACGCGACCTTGATAGCCAGTGCCGTTGCACAGACTGCAACCGGGGCCATGCACATAAGAGTATTTGCTCACCTCTGCGCCAAGTTCATGTTGCAACCATGCTTGTTCAAAAGGCTGTGGCGTATAGGTTTCAGAACAGCCAACGCAGACTATGCGCACTAGTCGTTGTGCAATGACCGCTAGAATGGAAGTGGCGACCATATATCTAGGTGCGCCCATATCAATCATTCTGACCAGAGTACTGGTAGCATCGTTGGTGTGTAGTGTAGAAAGCACTAAGTGACCTGTCATCGCTGCTCTAAGGCCGATTTGCGCCGTCTCTTGATCACGCATTTCGCCGACGAGGATAATGTCAGGGTCTTGCCGTAAGGTGGAGCGTAATACGCGAGAAAAGTCTAAATCAATTTTGTCATTGACTTGCACTTGGTTAATACCAGGCAAACGGTACTCTACAGGATCTTCAACAGTAATGATTTTGTTAGAGAGTGAGTTCAGTTCGTTGAGAGCGGCGTAAAGTGTAGTGGTTTTACCGCTACCTGTGGGACCTGTCACTAACACCATGCCACTAGGGCGGTGGATGAGTTTACGAAATCTTTCAAGCATGTCGGCTGGCATGCCAAGTTTTTCGAGCTCAAAGCCACTGGTGTTTTGTACAAGCAAACGCATGACCACAGATTCACCATACTGCGTAGGCATGGTGGAAATACGCACATCCACAGCTTGGTTTTTTACTTTAACCGCAAAACGACCATCCTGTGGCAGGCGTTTTTCTGAGATATCCAAGCCGGAAGTCAGTTTGAGGCGTAAAACTAAAGCGGGTGCAATTTTTGAATTGGCTTCAGTTTGCAAGTGCATCACACCATCAATGCGAAAGCGAATATGAAGTTTATGTTCTTGTGGCTCAATGTGAATGTCAGAGGCGTGTACTTGGGCTGCATCTTCAAAGATAGTTTGCAATAACTTCACCACTGGCGCTTCTTCAGCGCCGCTATCTGAGCTGATGGTACCAAAGTCAATCGCGGTATCGCCCAGATCTTGACCTAATTCAGCAGCTAAGTTAGAAATTTCATCAGTGCGACGATAGTTACGGTCTATGAGTTGTAATAAAGCGCTTTCTTGAACAACGGCCACTTCAATTTCTTTGCGCAATATGCGCGCGAGTTCATCAAAAGCAAAAAGGTCTGTAGGGTCAACCATGCCCACTAGGTATGAAGCGCCTTTGTCTGTTAGCACCGCGCTGCGGAAGCGACGCGCTTGTGCTTCAGGTAGTTTGGCAATAATGTCTGGTTTGGTATTGAATTGCTGTAAATCAATAAATGGTATTTGTAGTTGGCGTGCCAGAGCTTCAGATATTTGTGTTTCGGTAACGTAGCCACTATCAACGAAAATACGCCCCAACTTGCGTCCTGTGCGTTTTTGCTCTTCTAGTGATTTGGTTAAATCGTCGGCAGAAATTAATCCTTGCTGAACAAGGACTTCCCCTAAACGAATTTTTTCAGGACGAGCCATTTAAACCCCAATAGTCAGACTACGATTCGTAACTTTTATAATCATAGTTTGATAAATTTAATTTCAATCTTAAGAATAACGACGATATTATCATTGAACTTTAGTTTGCGCGCATCTTACAAGCTTGTGTAATGAAAATCATGAGGTGCAATTCCTTATTATTGCACTGGGTTTGAGCGTGTTGCAGGCGCAGAATTCATCCCACGTTACATCGATTGATTTGTGGCGAAATTACTGACTTAAATTTAAAAGGATATTCATCATGTGGACTAAACCAGCAGCTACTGAAATGCGTTTTGGCTTTGAAGTTACAATGTACGTAATGAACAAGTAATTTGCAGCAAACGTAAATTAAAAAAAGGCTGTCATTTGTCAGCCTTTTTTTATGGCTCATCTCATTTTTTGATATTTAAATTTTATAGAATTGTAGAAACTCATGCATATACATGTTTTAGGCGCAGGCGCTGGAGGCGGTTTTCCACAGTGGAATTGTAATTGCTATAACTGTAATGGTTTACGCAAAGGTACGATTAAAGCGACCAAGCGGACACAGTCATCCATTTGTGTGAGTGGTGATGGTGTAAATTGGGTGTTGTTTAATGCCTCACCTGATGTGTTGCAACAGATTCAGGATTTTGCGCCGCTGCAACCAGGCCGCGCAGTGCGTGATACTGGTATTCAAGCCATTGTTTTGATTGATGCGCAAATTGATCACACTACAGGCTTATATATGTTGCGTGAAGGTTCAGTGAAGCGTGAGATTTATTGTACTGATATGGTTTATGGTGACTTAACCTCAGGTAATCAAATCCTTAATATTCTTGGTCATTATTGTGGTGTTAATCACCACCAAGTGCCAATTGACGGTAAAACCAGTTTTACGATTCCTAATGTGCCAAATCTAAAGTTCACTTCAGTTTCACTAAAAAGTGCTGCGCCACCATATTCTCCGCACCGTAATGATCCGCAGGCGGGTGACACCATTGGCGTGCTCATTGAAGAGATTAGTTCCGGTAAGAAGTGTTGGTATTCACCAGGTTTGGCTGAAATTGAGCCGCATTTACCAGAGCTCATGAATCAGGCTGATTGCATTATGGTGGATGGTACGTTCTGGACAGACACCGAAATGATTGATTTAGGTTTAATGACCAAAACAGCACGTAGTATTGGGCACAATCCTCAATCTGGACCGCACGGCATGATTGAGGAGTTGGACAAATTTGGAGCGGTTAGAAAAGTTTTGATTCATATCAATAACACGAATCCAATTTTGAGAGAAGATTCTGCTGAGAGAGCAATCTTAAATGAGCACAAGATTGAAGTGGCCTACGATGGCATGGATATTATTCTCTAATTTTTAATGCGGTAACTAGTAAAAATTTGAACAATTGTTAAACGAAAGCGAATAAATAATGACTGCAGAATTAAAACCATGGTCTCGTGAAGAGTTTGAAGCTAAATTACGTGAAAAAGGTAAGGGCTATCACATTTACCATCCAATTCATGTGTTGATGTATGAGGGCAAGTTGTCACAAGCGCAGATGCAAGCTTGGGTAGCAAACCGTTACTATTATCAAATTGCAATTCCGATGAAGGATGCAGCTATTTTATCTAATTGCCAGGATCGCGAACTGCGTCGTGGTTGGATTCAACGTATTTTTGACCATGACGGTAGCGGTCACATTAATGAAGGTGGTGAGGGTGGTATTGAGGCGTGGATTCATCTTGGCGCCGCTGTTGGTTTAAGCCGCGAAGATATTATGTCGCTTAAATTAGTGGCACCAGGCACTACTTTTGCAGTAGATGCTTATATCAACTTTGCGAAACAGCGCCCATGGCAGGAGTCTGTGTGCTCAAGCTTAACGGAGCTTTTTGCGCCACATATTCACCAGCAACGTATCGATTCATGGCCAGATATGTATCCGTGGATTAATAAAGAGGGTATGCAGTATTTCAAAAACCGTTTAACACAAGCGCGCCGAGATGTTGAGCAAGGTTTGTCTGTGACTTTAGATTACTTTAGTCAAAGCCGTGCGATGCAAGAGCGTGCCTTAGAAATTTTACAGTTCAAGCTGAACGTGCTTTGGGTGATGGCCGATGCCATCATGTTGCAATCAACCGATGTCAAAGTAGAAGGTCGTGATTATTTACGCCAACCAATTATGAACGTGAGCTAAGAGCAAGCCTTATGAATAATCAAATACAACACGCGGACGTTTATGCACTTTCTCCGCACCATCGATTTCAGTGGGAAGAAGCACAAAATAGCTATGTGATTCTTTTTCCTGAGGGCATGGTAAAACTGCATGGCGGCGCTGGTGAAGTGATTAAACTCGTTGACGGTAAAGTGTCTGTTGGCGATGTGGTTACTGCGTTGAAGGCAGCGTTTCCAGATGCTGATGATATTGAAGCAGATATTATTGGTATGTTTGAACTTGGCGTTAGTAAAGGCTGGCTACGTAAGCTTTAATCTACGTATTGCTTAAGTAAAATTTTGGGAGTAGTAAAATGACACAAGCCTCTTTAGGTGAATCAGTAGTGCAAAAAGTAGTACATGCACAAAACAATGGTGTGGCTGCATCGGCAACACAAACGCAACCTCTTTGGTTGCTTGCTGAGGTTACTTATCGTTGCCCTTTGCATTGCGCATTTTGCTACAACCCAACGGATTACGACAAGCATACGCAAAATGAGCTAAGCACAGAGCAATGGATTCAAGCCTTGCGGGATGCACGTAAATTAGGCGCTATTCAGCTTGGAATTTCAGGTGGCGAGCCGCTTTTGCGTGATGACATTGAAGACATTGTGATTGAAGCTAAAAAGTTAGGTTATTACAGCAATCTGATTACTTCTGGTGTGGGTCTGACAGAAAAGCGTATTCAAGCATTTAAAGAGGGTGGGTTAGATCATATTCAGTTATCTATGCATGACATT
>CAYQZK010000087.1:0-468 GCA_964422015.1 uncultured Methylotenera sp. | reverse complement strand
ATAATTTTATTACCAACACTAAAACGTTTGAGCTCAAGAAAAAAGTAGCGGCTATGATTAAAGGTCATGGTTACCCAATGGTCTTGAATGTGGTCATTCATCGCTACAACATTGGCCACATGAAGCAGATTCTTGAGATGGCCGATGCATTAGGGGCTGAATATATCGAGCTTGCTAATACGCAGTATTACGGATGGTCTTTAGTCAATCGCAGTCAACTCATGCCGACCAAAGAGCAAGTGGATGAAGCTGAAGCTATTACTAATGAGTTTAGAGCTAACTCGGGTAGCAAAATGAAGATTTTCTTCGTAGTGCCCGATTATTTTTCAGACCGGCCTAAAAAGTGCATGAATGGCTGGGGTGAAGTGTTCATGATTGTGACAGCTAATGGAGATGTGCTGCCTTGTCATTCTGCACGCTCATTGCCAAATATGAAGTTTCCTAATATCAGAGATTCGGATTTAGGCT
>CAYQZK010000086.1:0-7959 GCA_964422015.1 uncultured Methylotenera sp. | reverse complement strand
TGTACTACCTACGTGAGCGTTCAGGCAAGTCAGCACGCATTAAAGAAAAATTGGTAGCTCGCGATAAAGACGTGATGGCGCCGGCAGAAAGCGCATAACTTTCAGTTAGTGTTTTAAAAGTTGAAGCCCCATTGATGAAAATCGGTGGGGCTTTTTTGTTTGTTGCTTTGCGTTATCTAAGCGTTGGTTTAACATCACTTTGTGCAAAATATTTCTTCTATGATGAGCTCTGCTTTAATTGCTGCGCCTTTCGGTCAGGTGGCTGTTGCTGTAAATGGTGGACAGTTGCGGATTGAGTTTCTTGTTGTAGAAGGCGCGCAGAATGCAGAAATTCGCGTTGATCTGGTGTCAGATGACTCTTTGCTTAACTTGACCTGTCAGCAAATAGTATGTTATCTGAAACAGTCTACATCATCTTTTGATTTGCCACTTGATCAGCAAGGTACAGTGTTTCAGAAGAAAGTCTGGCGAGCGATAGTTGCAATTCCATGTGGACAAACTCGAACATATGGTGAGTTGGCGCTTCAGATAGGTTCAGGGCCGCGTGCTGTGGCAAATGCTTGTGGAGCTAATCAATTGCCTTTAGTGATTCCGTGTCATCGAGTTGTTGCTAAAAATGGGTTGGGTGGTTTTATGCAGGGTAAGCAAAACTCTTTAGCTATAAAAAAATGGTTGTTACAGCATGAGGGTGTAAAGGGGCTTGTTTGTGAGTGAGCGCCTGCTTGCTGCGGAAGATTCTATAGAGCTTGATAGCTTTATCGATCATTTGTGGCTGGAAGATGGCTTATCTAAAAATACGCTTGAAAGTTATCGTTTGGATTTAACGAGTTTTGCGCTTTGGTTGCCCTCTCAAGGTAAGCAATTGCTTAACGTGGTGCAAGCCGATATTCAACAATATTTGGCAATAAGATTTCCACAGAGTAAGCCACGTAGCATTGGTCGCTTAATTGCGAGTTTGCGACGGTTTTATCGATATTGTTTGCGAGAAAATAAAGTAGGCTTAGATCCTACGATACAAATTGAGTCGCCAAAATTACCGCGTAGTCTACCCAAGAGTTTGAATGAAGATGAAGTTGTGGCTTTATTGAATGCGCCTGCTTTAAACGAGCCCGCAGGTTTGCGTGATAGGGCGATGTTAGAGTTGTTGTATGCCTGCGGTTTGCGGGTTTCTGAATTGGTGACGATTAAAACCACTGAGGTGAGTGTAAGTGATAGTGTAGTACGTGTAACCGGTAAAGGCAGCAAAACACGTTTAGTGCCCATGGGAGAAGAAGCCGCAGATTGGATTGCGCGTTATTTAAAAGAAGCTAGATCTGAGATATTGCAACAGCGCTTATCTGATGCATTGTTTGTTACTAATCGAGGCGAGGCGATGACGCGCCAAGCCTTTTGGTACATGATTAAGCGTTATGCTTTATTGGCGGGGATACATAAACACATGAGTCCTCATGTTTTACGTCATGCATTTGCTACGCATTTGCTCAATCATGGGGCAGATTTGCGGGTGGTGCAAATGTTGTTAGGTCATGCTGATATTTCTACGACGCAGATTTATACGCATGTGGCACGGGAGCGATTGAAACAACTGCACGCGCAGCATCATCCTAGAGGATAGTTATTCTGGTTTACTGCGCTCGATGATTACACCTAGTGCTTTTAAGCCTGGCAATATCGCAGGCTTCGCCACTTTAACCTTCACATTCAAGGCGTCAAATTCTTTCAAAATTAATTGACAAAGGTGTTCTGCTAGCGCTTCTACCAACTGAAAGCTATTTTCAGTTAAGGTTTCTCGGATCCGACTAACCACAGCACCATAGTCTATAGTGTCGGCGATGCCATCACTTTTGCAGGCCTTGCTTAAGTCGTAGCCAATTTCTATGTCTAGAATGATGGTTTGTGGTTTCATGCGCTCCCATTCTGGAACGCCGAGTTTAGTTTGTACTTTGACTTCGCTTAAGAAGATGATGTCCATAAAAGATGATGTCTGCGCTTAATTGATGGTTTAGAATGATGCAGATAAATTCTAACGCAGTATGATGATGAAATATGTTTTTTTAGAGGTGCCTTTATGAATGAATTGGGTTTTATACCTGTGACCTTGATCCCTGTGATTTGGATTGTTGTAGCTTATCTGTTGGGTTCAATTGCTTTTGGTATATTAATTAGCAAATTGTTTGGTTTGCCTGACCCGCGCACAGTAGGTAGTGGCAATATTGGGGCAACTAATGTTGCTCGAAGCGGTAAAAAGTCTGCGGCCATTCTCACCTTGTTGGGCGATGTGTTCAAGGGTTGGTTCCCAGTTTGGTTGGCGTTGCAATCTGGGATGACGATGTGGCTCATTAGTGCCGTTGGCTTGGCGGTGTTTTTTGGGCACTTATACCCGATTTATTATGGATTTAAGGGCGGAAAGGGTGTTGCCACTGCCTTGGGAGTGATGTTGGCCATTTCTCCGATGCTGGCCTTAGGTGCGTTTTTGACGTGGATAATCGTTTTTGCAATATCGCGCTATTCATCACTCGCGGCAATCGTAGCGGCAGTGCTTGCACCTGTATATGCTTGGTTTCTAGTGGCTCATGCAGATAATTTGTTGGGAATTTCTGATTATGTGCTTGCCGTGTTGGTCATGTCAGTGTTCTTAATTTGGCGACATAGAAGCAACATTCAAAAGCTCCTGGCAGGAACAGAGTCAGGCTTTGGCAAGAAGAAGTAATAATTAAGGCGCTTCTAGTTCACTTAAATTCCATCTTGGTTTTACGCTAAAGCTATAATTTTTCTCGTTATTTAGTGACATCTTCTTTAGACGCATCGCGCCTGCAAAGGCAATCATTGCGCCGTTGTCTGTGCAAAACTCCAAGCGAGGGTAGCTTACTTTACATAATTTACGCTTGGTTGCCGCGTTAAGTTTCTCTCGTAACTTTGCGTTTGCACCCACTCCGCCAGAGACGATTAAATTATCCAAACCAGTTTCACGTAATGCATGCATACATTTTGCAGTTAATACTTCGGTGACAGCTTCTTGGAATTCGTAAGCAATATCTGCCTTTGTTTCATTTTCTAGTGGTTGGTGTTGATTGACGAGGGTTAATACTGATGTTTTTAAGCCACTAAAGCTAAAGTTTAAATCACCACTATTTAACAATGGTCGCGGTAGTTTAAAGCGAGGTTTACCTGTTTGTGCTAGTTTTGATAAGGCGGGTCCGCCTGGATAGCCTAAGCCTAAAAGTTTAGCTGTTTTATCAAAAGCTTCACCCGCAGCATCGTCCAAAGTGTCGCCCAAAAGCTCATATTCACCAATGCCATCGACCCGCATTAATTGACTGTGGCCACCTGAAACTAATAATGCTACAAAAGGGAAGTCAGGTGGGCTGTCTTCTAGTAATGGCGCCAGCAAGTGACCTTCTAAATGGTGTACATTGATTGTAGGGATGTTAAGGCTAAATGCAAGTGACTCTGCAAAGCTTGTTCCAACCAGTAGCGCGCCAGACAGCCCAGGGCCTTGTGTGTAGGCGATGGCGTCAATATCTCTGAGTGACTTGTTGGCGTCTTTAAGTGAGAGTTCTGTGAGAGGTAATATACGGCGAATATGGTCGCGAGACGCGAGTTCTGGTACTACACCGCCATACTCGGCGTGCATATCTACTTGTGAGTGAAGTGCATGTGCTAATAGGCCGTGTTCGGTGTCGTAGAGCGCAACTCCTGTTTCGTCGCAAGATGATTCAATACCTAAAACCAACATTAAATTGGTGTCCAATTCTGTTCAAAAGTGATTATCTAAAAGGATTTTTACTACGCAACTACTTTACTCAATGAGTTTATTAGGGTGCAATTACGAAAAGTAATTGAATAAAATCAATTATACGATTAAAATGGCGGACTTTTCTCAAGTATATAGCCTACTCATTAGGTGATTCTTGAGATAACCTTATAAATAATTGTTGCTGAATAAGAGAGAATGAATGTCTAGTGTACGCGTAAAAGAGAATGAGCCATTTGACGTTGCTTTACGTCGCTTTAAGCGCTTGATCGAAAAAACTGGTTTGTTGAACGATCTTCGTGCGCGCGAGTTTTACGAGAAGCCAACTTGGGAGCGTAAACGTAAAGCTGCAGCTGCAGTTAAGCGTCAATATCGTCGTTTACTTAAGCAAACATTGCCAGCTAAACTTTATTAATAAGTTTAATTAGTTCATGTCGTTAAAAGCTCAGATATCTGAGGATATGAAAACCGCGATGCGCGCTAAAGATAGCGTGCGTTTAGGTGCAATAAGATTGTTGCAGTCTGCCATTAAGCAGAGAGAAGTGGATGAGCG
This sequence comes from uncultured Methylotenera sp., assembly GCA_964422015.1. Taxonomy (GTDB): domain Bacteria; phylum Pseudomonadota; class Gammaproteobacteria; order Burkholderiales; family Methylophilaceae; genus Methylotenera. The sequence continues at coordinate 3,652 of CAYQZK010000086.1, read as the reverse complement.
TATTGAGTTAGATGATAGTAATATAATTGCTGTCATTGAGAAAATGCTGAAGCAGCGTCGTGATTCTATTGCGGCGTATGAGTCTGCAAATCGACACGATCTGGCAGATGTTGAAAAGTTTGAAGTTACAGTGTTGCAAACTTATCTGCCACAGCAACTGACTGAAGATGAAGTAAAAGGCATCTTGGAAAAAGTTGTTGTTGATACCGGCGCTGCTGGTATTAAAGATATGAGCAAAGTCATGGCGGCAATTAAGCCTTTGGTTGCAGGGCGAGCTGACATGGGAAAAATTTCTGGATTAATCAAAACACGTTTGGCTTAGGTGTTTACAGAGTATTGAGCAATATATTTGAAAAAGGAGCTTATCGCTCCTTTTTTGTTCTATAGAAGATTTAAGTGGTGCTCAATAGCCTACTTCAATACGTTATGGATAAACTTTGATACCTGAAAGTTTTATTAGTGAGCTACTAAATCGAGTTGATGTCGTTGATGTCATCGATAAGTCCGTGCCGCTAAAAAAGGCGGGCGCTAATTACTCTGCTTGTTGCCCGTTTCATAATGAAAAATCACCCAGTTTTACCGTTAGCCCAACCAAGCAGTTTTATCATTGCTTTGGCTGCGGAGCGCATGGTACAGCCATTGGTTTTACTATGGAGTATCAGGGTTTAAGTTTTGTTGAGGCTATACATGATTTAGCTAAAATGGTTGGTATGACGGTTCCGCAAGAAACGCGTGATCCTGATAAGCCTGCACCAAAAGTAGTGGTTGGGTTGCAAGAGGCATTGCAGCATACGGCCAATTTTTATAAAGCCGAGTTAAAACAATCACAGCGAGCAATAGATTATCTAAAGGCGCGTGGTTTAAGTGGCCAAGTGGCTGCAAAGTTTCAAATAGGTTACGCGCCTGCTGGTTGGCAAAATTTACAGAGCATTTTCCCTCAGTACGAGAGTGAGGCTTTAAGTGTTGCCGGTTTGGTTGTTGAAAACGAGCAGGGACGACGGTATGACCGCTTTCGTGATCGAATTATGTTTCCAATACATGATCAAAAAGGCCAAGTGATTGGTTTTGGTGGTCGTGTAATTAATCCTGAAGATACGCCTAAATATTACAACTCGCCTGAAACGCCATTATTTCAAAAAGGGCATGAGCTTTATGGTCTGTTTTTGGCGCGTAGAGCAATACGTGATGCTGGAAGGGCTTTGGTTGTTGAAGGTTATATGGATGTGGTTGCTCTTGCGCAATATGGCATAGAGTATGCTGTTGCTGCTTTGGGTACTGCGACCACGCCTTATCACATCACCAAGTTGATGCGGCAAACAGACGAAATTGTATTTTGTTTTGATGGCGATAATGCGGGGCGAACTGCTGCTTGGCGGGCGGCTATGAATGCTTTGCCTGCGCTCACTGATGGATTAAAGCTTTCATTTCTATTTTTGCCTAAAGAGCATGATCCAGATTCATATGTACGTGAATTTGGAAAAGAGAAATTTGAGTTGGAAATCAAAGGCGCTATGCCGCTTTCGCAATACATTTTGCAGCACTTGAGTGAGAATAATGCGTTGCAGAGTCAAGAAGACCGTGTGCGATTTTTGAATGAAGCTGAGCCTATTATGCAGCAAATTAATGCGCCACGTAGTGCGATGTATTTGCGTAAAAAAGTGGCAGAGTTGGCGCAGTTGTCCGTTGATGAAATGCATGCATTGCTGAAGTTGCCCAATTTAAGTAAAGCGCCGGTGCAGGCTAGACCAAAGCTGACGCGCTCACCACTTTCTATGCAGAAGCGATTTTGTTTATTGTTACTTATGCAGCCATCTCTCGCTGAGTCGTCTGATTTGGATATGGTGAATGGTTTTGGTGATGCTAACGCTGCTGAAAATAACTTATTAATTAAATCCATTGAGGTTTGCTTAATGCATCCTCAGTCTAAACCTGTAGTGATTTTGCGTGAACTCGAGCAGAAAGTTGATGGTAAGTTATTTAAAGAGTTGGAGCGTGAATTGAGTCTCTTGGATGAGACTCTTGATTTGGCTCAAGAGTTAGCGGGTGCTAGGTTGCAATTGCAACAAGAGTTTGTGCAAAAGAAAGAAGGGGTATTGTTGGATCGGATTAGAGATAAGCCGCTTAGTTCACTAACCGAAGAAGAGCGAGTTTTACTAAAGAGTTTGGGTAATAAAGCAGGGCAAAAAAAGGGTTAGTTCTGTTATAATTGAGGGTTACATAAATAAATTTGCGGTACTTTGGATATGTGCGAGTTTTGTGCACTAATCCAGTACGTTGATTGTATAAATTTAGAGGTAAGTTATGGCAAGGCCAAAGAAAAGTGAACAGTTAGCTGAGAAAAAAAGCATGGAGTTCGTAAGCATTGAGCTGACCGAGGCTAGTGCTGAAGAGCGCCGTATGCGCCTAAAAACACTGATTGTATTAGGTAAAGAGCGTGGCTACTTAACTTACGCGGAAATTAATGACCATTTGCCAGACGATGTACAAGGCTCTGAGCAAATCGATGGCATTATCGGTATGATTAATGACATGGGCATTCAGGTGTATGAAGAAGCGCCTGATGCTGAAGTGTTGTTAATGTCAGATGCACCAGCTGCAGTGACCGATGAAGATGCTGTTGAAGAGGCGGAGCAAGCGCTTGCGACAGTGGACTCTGATTTCGGTAGAACCACAGACCCAGTGCGTATGTACATGCGTGAGATGGGTACGGTTGATTTACTCACTCGAGAGAGTGAAATTGAGATTGCACGCCGTATTGAGGATGGTCTTAAGCACATGGTGCAAGCGATTGCGGCTTGTCCAACAACTGTTGCCGCATTATTAGAAATGGTCGACAAGGTTGAAAAAGATGAACTGAGTGTTGATGACTTGGTAGATGGACTAATTGATTCTGATATCGGTTTGGATGATGCAATGACGGTTGAAGCTTCAGATGATGAAGAACCTGAAATTGACGATGAGGATGATGGCGATGAAGATGGTGCCAAAGCTGCTGCAGTATCAGCCGAAGCTCTAGCTAAACTTAAAGAAGAGTTGCTTAAACGCTTTGAAGTAGTGCGTGCAGCTCATCAGAAAATGACGGTTATTTTGCCATTAAGAGGCTCACAGGACCCTGAATATCAAGCGTTGTTAGCGGAAATTTTAGTTGAATTAACGGCATTCCGTTTTTCACCGAAACAAGTTGAAGGTTTGTGTGATCAAGTACGTGACTTAGTAGAGGCCGTGAGAGGCCATGAGCGTAAGGTGTTAGATTTCTGTGTAGAAAAATCAGGTATGCCACGCCCGCATTTTATTAAGTCATTCCCAGGTAACGAAAGTAATCTCAATTGGCTGGCTGAAGAATTAAAGGCTGATAAGCCTTATGTGGAAAAGCTATCACGTTACAACCATTCGATTTTAGATCAGCAACAGCGCATTATTGATTTAGAAACAAAAGTGGGTATTCCAACTAAAGAGTTGAAAGAAATCAATAAGCAAATGACTACAGGCGAAGCAAGAGCTCGTCGTGCTAAGCGTGAAATGATTGAGGCCAACTTGCGTTTGGTGATTTCAATTGCTAAAAAATACACTAACCGTGGTTTGCAGTTCTTAGATCTCATTCAAGAAGGCAATATTGGTTTGATGAAAGCGGTAGATAAGTTTGAATATCGCC
>CAYQZK010000085.1:0-8046 GCA_964422015.1 uncultured Methylotenera sp. | reverse complement strand
GAGCAAAGTAGCCGTCAGTTGCTGCAGCCTTTGCTGAGGCTAGCAGAATAAGAAGCGGTAGAAATTTAATAGATGTTTTCATTGCAAACCTTAATTTAAGGAGTTTTTTGAATAAGGCGCGTACTTTAACAAGATATTCTAATTATTAAAAATAATTCATAGCTATATTGTTATAACTAAATCAAATAAATAGCTCTGAGCTTTAAGTGTGCGCTGGTATAAACGAGTTGATCGTGAATGATGAACTTATAAAGTGATATGCTTGTCAGATCCGTCAGTTAAGAGTTTGTAGCAACGAGGAGAATAAAAAAGTGCGAATTAAGTGTTGGTTGGTGTCGTTGTTATTTTTGCCAGTGATGGCGTTTGCGGAAACCTCTATACATGAGTTTAAGTTAGATAATGGTTTAAAGCTGGTAGTGCAAGAAGATCATCGTTCTCCAGTGGTGGTATCACAGGTATGGTATCGCGCGGGTAGTATGGATGAGGTCAATGGCAAGACGGGTGTTGCCCATGTCTTAGAGCACATGATGTTTAAAGGGACCAAACAGGTAAAAGCAGGGCAGTTTTCACGATTAATTGCGGCAGCTGGAGGTAAAGAGAATGCTTTTACTGGTGCGGATTACACTTGTTACTTTCAGCAGCTTGAGAAATCAAACTTACCCTTATCTTTCAAGTTAGAAGCTGATCGTATGGTGAATTTGCAAGTAACCAAAGAAGAGTTCGATAAAGAAATTAAAGTCGTAATGGAAGAACGCCGCTGGCGCACAGATGACAAGCCGCAATCTAAAGTGAATGAAGCGTTTCAGGCGGCAGTTTATGTTGCTCATCCGTACGCGCGACCTGTCATTGGCTATATGAATGATCTTGAGAATATGACGTATGAAGATGCGCAAGAGTGGTATCACAATTGGTACGCGCCGAATAACGCTACGCTAGTTGTGGTCGGAGATGTGAAAGCGCCAGAAGTGTATAAATTAGCGCAGCAATATTTTGGAAAATTAAAAGCTAAAACTTTGCCTATTCGTAAGCCGCAGGTGGAACCAGCTCAGCTAGGTGAGCGTCGTGTGGTGGTTAAGGCACCGGCAAAACTTCCTTATTTATTGATGGGTTATCATGTACCGGTAATTCTGGATGCAGAGAAAGACTGGGAACCTTACGCCTTAGAAGTTTTGGCTGGAGTGCTTAGTGGGAACTCAGCGGCGCGTTTGAATCAAAAACTGGTGCGTGAAACACAATTGGCAATAGATGCAAGTGCAGGCTACAACATTATGTCGCGCGGTCGTTTGGGCTTGTTTGAGTTAGATGGCACACCTAGTGAGGGTAAAACCGTAGCGCAGCTTGAGGCCGCCATGTTGCAGCAAATTGAACAAATTAAAGCATCGGGAGTTACAGCTGAAGAGTTAGACCGCGTAAAAGCAGGTGTGATAGCAGCTGATGTTTACCAACGCGACTCTATGTTTTATCAGGCGATGCAGATTGGTACAGTAGAAACACTAGGTTTTTCATGGCGTATTTTGGATGGATATGCGGAAAAATTACGGGCAGTAACATCAGAGCAGGTGCAGGCAGTAGCGAAGAAGTATTTGCTACAAGATAACTTAACTATTGCGACGCTAGATCCTCAGCCTGTTGACCCTAACGCAAAACCACAGGGTAAACCTCATGTTCATTAGCTATTTTTAAGGTCAATTAACAATGAATTTGAAACACTTAAAAAAAATAATCGTATTTAATTTATTGCTTTTAACATTTAGTGCAGCCGCTAACGCAGGTGTAAAGATTGAGCAATGGCAAACATCGCAGGGTGCAGAAGTGTATTTTGTTGAGAATCATGATTTGCCTATAGTTGATTTTAGCGTCAATTTTGCAGCAGGTAGTGCTCGTGATAGTGCTGAAAAAGCTGGTTTAGCGGGCATTACAAAATACGTGATGACACTTGGTGCGGCAGGCATGACAGATGAAGCTATCGCTAACAAAATGGCTGATGTGGGCGCTATTTTAGGGGGTGATTTTGATGCTGATCGTGCGTCATTCAAATTACGCTCACTAAGCAGTGCTCGTGAGCAAACGCAAGCTATTGAGGTTTTTACTAAAATCTTACAGCAGCCTGACTTTCCTGAAAGTGTGCTGGCTCGAGAAAAGGCACGCATTATTTCAGGTATACAAGAATCTGCAACTCAGCCAGAAAGTATTTCGAATAAAGCTTTTATGAGTGCTTTGTATGGTCAGCACCCTTACAGTTTGGAGGAAAGTGAAGTTTCTGTTGGCAAGATTCAACGCGTTGATTTACAAAACTTTTATCATCAGTTTTATGGAGCAAAAGGCGCGGTTATTGCCATGATAGGCGATTTGACACGGGAGCAGGCGCAAACCATTGCCGAAAAAATTGCTAGTGGTTTACCTAAAGGCGCTGAAATAGCCTCGACCCCAACAGTAGATTTACCTATTCATGCCATTGAGCAACGCATAGCACATCCTGCTTCACAGTCGCATATTTTATTGGGATATCCAGGCATTAAGCGTGGTGACCCTGATTTATTTCCATTATATTTAGGAAATTACATCTTAGGTGGTGGTGGCTTTGTATCCCGCTTAACTGAAGAGGTGCGTGAGAAGCGTGGTTTAGTTTATAGCGTATATAGTTACTTTATGCCTATGGCTGAGTTAGGGCCTTTTCAAATTGGCTTGCAAACCAAAAAGGAGCAAGCTGAGGCTGCACTTCAGTTAGTGCGTGAAACAGTGAATCAATTTATTAAAGGCGGCGTAACAGAGGCTGAGCTAAAAGCTGCTAAGTCTAATATTATTGGCGGCTTTCCTATGCGGATTGATAGCAACAGTAAAATTTTAGATTATTTGGCTGTGATTGGCTTTTATAAGCTACCGCTAAACTATCTGGATGAATACAACAGTAATGTGGCTAAAGTGACGGTGGCACAGATTAAAGAAGCTTTTAGTCGTCGTATTAAACCAGAAAATTTTGTCACAATTATTGTTGGGGATCCAAACGCTAAGTAGTTCGTGTTCCCATAACTCAGTCGTGTAGATAAAAGGTAGTAAAATGCCACTTTGTTGAAGTGGGTCGTTTGCGTTTACATGGCTGAAAAAAAATTAAATACAGTGCGAATCAATGCTGGCGAATGGCGCAGTCGGTTACTTAAATTCCCTGATGCTGTTGGTTTACGCCCTACGCCTGAACGGGTAAGACAGACAATATTTAATTGGTTGGGGCAGGATTTAACGGGTTTATCTTGTTTAGATCTATTTGCAGGCACTGGTGTGATGGGCTTTGAGGCTTTGTCTCGCAATGCGAAAGCCGCGGTTCTTGTGGAGAAGTCCACCCCAGTTTATAAGAGCATTTTTCAAAATAAGCTTGCTCTTAAAGCTGAACGAGCTGAAGTATTGAATATGGATGCCTTAGCTTTTTTACAGAAAAATCAGCAAGTGTTTGATGTGATATTTCTAGATCCACCATACAACCAAGGCTTTATAGATCAAGTGCTACCTTTGCTTGAAAGTCACTTAAGTGACCAAGGTGTGGTTTATGTTGAGGCCGAATACGCTTTGCAGGATAGCGACGGTTGGCATGTGTTCAAACATAGTAAAGCAGGTAATGTTTTTTATCATCTGCTAAAATTAAGCCATGTCTAATTCATCGTCATCAGAAAAGAAACTTAAAGTTGTTTACCCTGGGACCTTTGACCCTGTTACTTTAGGGCATGAAGACTTGGTGCGTCGTGCAGCGGACTTGTTTCCTGAAGTCATTGTTGCTGTTGCGGGGAGTTCTAGTAAAAAAACCATGTTCAGCCTGGATGAGCGTGTGAGTATGACGCAAGAGGTTTTTAGTGGGCTGGGCAACGTGCAGGTATTGGGTTTTTCAGGTTTGTTGATGCAGTTTGTACAAGCGCAAGATGCCCATATGGTCATTCGCGGTTTGCGAGCCACTTCAGATTTTGAGTATGAATTTCAATTGGCAGGGATGAATCGTAAGTTGTATCCCGAGCTGGAGACTTTGTTTTTAACGCCGGCAGAGCAGTTTATGTTTATTTCGTCTAGCCTCGTACGTGAGGTCGCTACATTAGGCGGTGATGTGCGGGCTTTCGTATCATTATCAATAGAGCAGGCAATTAAAGATAAGTTGTCTGTATAAAATTTAGGTTTTTAAAATGGCATTAATGATTACTGACGAATGTATTAATTGTGATGTGTGCGAGCCAGAGTGTCCGAATGGCGCAATTCATCAGGGTGAAAACATTTACGAGATTGATCCGAATTTGTGCACGGAATGTGTGGGGCACTATGATAGCCCGCAGTGTCAGAGTGTTTGCCCGATTGACTGCATTCCTTTTAATCCGGACTTTGTTGAAACTAAAGAGCAATTGCTGAATAAATACTATCAATTAACAGCAGCTAAATAAGCCTCGAGGAACTCATATGCGCATGCTACACACTATGCTTCGTGTCGGTAATATGGAGCGGTCTATTAAATTTTATACTGAGATTCTGGGTATGAAAGTGTTGCGTCAGCAAGACTTTCCAGAGGGTAAGTTTACTTTGGCTTTTGTCGGTTATGGTGCGGAAAGCGATCATACGGTATTAGAGCTTACTTATAACTATGGTGTTGAAAGTTATGAAATGGGTAAGGCATTCGGACATATTGCGCTTGAAGTAGATGATGCTTATGCAGCCTGCGAAGCGGTTAAAAAAGCAGGTGGTAAAGTAGTGCGAGAGGCTGGACCTATGATGCATGGCACGACCGTAATCGCTTTTGTAGAAGACCCGGATGGGTATAAGGTCGAATTTATCCAAGCGGGTACTTTCTAATTTTATCTATTAATGAGCTGGGTTTTATACCTGCTGGAATGTGAAAATGGGCATTACTATGCAGGGATTACTAATGATTTAGCTGCACGCTTTTCTGCTCATGCCTTGGGGAAAGGAGCTCGTTATACACGCGCAAACCCTCCCGTAAAAATTCTGGTATCCAAATCATATCCTGATCGTTCTAGCGCCAGCGTTGCAGAAGCTAAGCTAAAAAAATTACCTAAACATCAAAAGTTACAGTATTTTGAAAACCATGAATAAGGTTGATTTGCTTCTTGCCGTTCAAACGGCACTCAATGGTGATTGGCATAAAGCGCATTTGATTGCGCAAAAGTACAATGATACGAATGCCAATTGGCTACATGCTGTTCTGCATAAAATCGAAGGTGATGAATGGAATAGTCGCTATTGGTATGCAAGAACCCAAAACAGGCAGTACGAAGATTTTAGCGAGTCAGATGATGAGTTAATCGCTATACGAACTAGCTTGCAAGATTAATAATTGTTATTTTAAAAAAATAACAATTATTTATTTAAAGCATTTTTGCGGCATAATTCATAAACGTTAAATCGTTACTTGGATGGAGCCAACTCACATGAGCGAAAATGATCAGGAAGATATAAAAAATACGCCCAGCACATTTCCAGTAATTCGAAAGATTAAACCTTCTGCCATACTTAACTGGCTTCATGCAGGGGTAGAAGACACTCGAAATGGCGGCTTTTCTAGCTTGTTTTATGGTATTTCTTTTGCGGTAGCAGGATTGATGATGCATGCTGTTTTTTCTCAGTACTATGCACTGTTTGCGGGCTTAACAACAGGATTTCTTCTTTTAGGACCATTTCTTGCGATGGGGCTTTATGACCTAAGCAGACGCATGGAAATGGGCGAGCAGCCTAAACTTATGCCCAGTTTGACTGCTTGGCGAACAAATATCATGAATGTAGGGCTATTTGCTGGTGTGCTAGTGGTGGTTTTGTTGATCTGGGCTCGTGCATCGCTTGTTGTTTTTGCACTCTACTTTGAAGGCGGTTTGCCGACATTTAATGACATTGTGCTTAATGTACTCACCTTTAAACAACCCATATTTACGATGGTTTATTTTGCTGTTGGTGGTTTCTTTGCGGCATTTGTTTTTGCCATTAGTGTTGTTGCCATTCCTCTAATGGCGGATCGTAAAACGGATGCAATTACTGCAGGCTTAGCCAGTATTGTTGTTTGTGTGCAGAACCCTTTAACAATGCTACTTTGGGGATTCTGTATTGTAGTACTGGTTGGTTTTGGATTTGCTACTAGTTTTATCGGTTTGATTCTGACTATGCCTATTGTTGGCCATGCAACTTGGCATGTTTATCGTGATGCAGTTGAGGCTTTAGATTCAAAAGCGTAGTTTTTATAAGCAGTAAAAATAAAAAAGGACTCATTAATGAGTCCTTTTTTATTTAGCATGAGCGTTACTCAAAAAATCCTTTAGCTTTGTCTAGCCAGCTTTTGCTTTTTGGGCTGTGCTTTCCAGAGTCTGCTTGTGTACTTTCATCGAATTCACGCAAAATTTCTTTTTGGCGAGTGGTGAGTTTGACCGGCGTTTCAACGACTACATGCACCATTAGATCACCTTGTTCGGATGAGCGTAATGGCTTAATACCTTTTCCGCGCAATCTGAATACACCACCTGTTTGTGTTTCTGCAGGAATCTTCATTTTTGCAGACCCGTCTAAAGTGGGTACTTCGATTTCTCCACCGAGTGCTGCTGTTGTAAAACTGATTGGCATTTCACAGTGCAAGTTGCCGCCTTCACGCTGAAAAATTTCGTGCGGTTTTAGATGCACCACGACATACAAATCACCCGTTGGGCCACCGTTTACGCCGGCTTCACCCTCGCCACTCAATCTGATTCTATCGCCTTCATCTACACCAGCAGGTATTTTCACAGACAAAGTCTTATTCTGCTTAACACGGCCAGCGCCACTACAAGTTGGGCAAGGGTCTTTGACCATTTTGCCGCCGCCATGACATTTTGGGCAAGTCTGTTGTACAGAGAAAAAGCCTTGTTGCATGCGTACCTGACCATGGCCGCCGCAAGTGGTACAAGTGACGGGTTGTGTGCCAGGGCGTGCGCCAGAGCCTTTACAGGTTTCGCAAGTAGATTGCACTGGAATGCGAATCTTGGTTTCTGTGCCCTTTGCAGCATCCTCAAGCGAAATTTCCATGTTGTAACGCAAATCAGCGCCACGATACACATTGCTACGCTGACCGCGAGCACCGCCGCCGAAGATGTCGCCGAAGATGTCGCCGAAGGCATCACCAAAACCTGCGCCGCCGAATCCGCCCGCACCGGCACCACCCATACTAGGGTCTACGCCGGCATGGCCATATTGGTCGTAAGCCGCCCGCTTTTGGCTGTCAGACAACATTTCATAGGCTTCTTTAGCCTCTTTGAAATGCTCTTCAGCTTTTGGGTTGTCTGGGTTGCGGTCAGGGTGGTGCTTCATCGCCATTTTGCGATAAGCTTTTTTAATCTCTTCTTCAGAGGCGTCTTTATTGACACCTAGAATTTCGTAATAGTCTCTTTTAGTAGTCGCCATAGTTTTTTCTCAGTTTGGAGTGATGAGTTAAGCGTCGAGAGAAAGCAGAAAGCCCCAGTGCTAAGGGGCTTGAAACATTCAGCTTACGACTCTCTGCTCTTGACTATATTGAACTTAGTCTTTTTTCACTTCTTCAAACTCAGCATCTACCACATCGCCGTCTACAGTTTTCTCACCTTGTGGTTGAGCACCACCAGCAGCACTTTCAGTATTTTGCTGTGCTTGTTGCTCAGCATATACTTTCTCGCCTAGCTTTTGTGATGCTGTAGTTAATGCTGCCGTTTTGGCTTCGATTGCATCCTTATCGTCCGCTTTCATCGCTTCTTCAACATCTTTAAGTGCAGTTTCAATGGCTTCTTTTTCAGCAGCATCTAACTTATCACCATGCTCAGTCATTGATTTTTTCACTGAGTGCACCATGCCGTCAGCAGCATTGCGCGCATCAACTAATTCACGCAATTTGCGATCTTCATCTGCGTATTTGATGGCATCTTCTTCCATCTTCTTGATTTCTTCTTCAGAAAGACCGGAGTTTGCTTTAATGGTGATTTTATTTTCTTTGCCAGTCGCTTTATCTTTTGCAGAAACATGCAAGATACCGTTAGCATCAATATCAAAAGTCACTTCAATTTGTGGCAT
>CAYQZK010000084.1:0-8199 GCA_964422015.1 uncultured Methylotenera sp. | reverse complement strand
GCTTGCATGGCATGCAAGAGGTCAGCGGTTCGATCCCGCTTACCTCCACCAAAATAGTGCTTAGATTTACGAATGTTTTATAGTAGAATACTGCACGTTGCAATAATGAAGTAAATTCTTAGGTCCCCATCGTCTAGAGGCCTAGGACACCTCCCTTTCACGGAGGCGACCGGGGTTCGAATCCCCGTGGGGACGCCAATACAACCTTAACTGGTTGATTCGCAAATAAAATCACACAAATCAAGTAGTTAGACATACCATTTTGCATATATAGCTGCATACATTGCGCTATCATACGAAGATGGACAACATGGCTCTTCCTAAAGGTTTACTCAATCGTGCTAACGGATATTACTTCCAAGCTCGCATACCCAAGCAGTAACTCTCGCACCATCCCAAAGCTAATATCTACGAAAAGTTACTTACAGATAATCGTAAGGATGCCATAAGGCTTGTTCACGCTCGATGGGCTAAGTTGCCTTAACATCAATTTGTCATTCAGATGTTTTTTATCCAATAACGATATAAATAGTTTCATTTAAAAGTTGACATTTAAAAAGCATTCTGAAATCTAAAAATACCCTCCACAATATCTGTGGATAACTCTGTGGATTAGTGTGTCTCTAAACTGTAACATGCCGTTTTGTAAAGGTTTTTTACAATCGATTAAAATATAGCAACATATTTATATTGATAATAATCAATAAGTTACGCATATTTCTGTGGCTGTCAGACTTGATGGCAATACTTAAAGTAGTACATTAAGTATGTGTGTATAAGTGAGCCGTTTTAAGGGTTGGAACAACTGATTTTAGCGTATGAATATCAAGCACTTGAGGCTGGATAATATGCCATCAATCATCATGTTTTAGGATAATTTTAGTGTGCATTATTTACTCTAATTGTTGCTGAAAATGTTACTTTGGTTATAAAGTTAAGAGATGGTTGCTTCAGCAAAAATCACTGATTTAGCAGGGGTGAGGGACATCACCTTATTTATACCATCTGATGGTGTGTTCGTGGTGACGTTGCGACTAAAAATCAAGGACTTAGATCACTTTTTGGCTGGCTTTAATGATTTTTCTTTTTTTACGTAAGAACTTATTGATAGCTTATATTAGTATTCCGTGGATAAATATTCTTTTTTAGAGTAATTTCACGCTTCAATTTCCCCTATTTCTGGCGAGATTTTCAAATAGGATTGAAGACGATAAAATCATCTCTTCAGATATTTATCTGATAATCAACGTGTAGACTGTTTCTCTTCATGCTTGATGTGGTAATGTCAAACAATACAGTTATCTGGTGGGAAGTCAGTAAGGGATAGTAATGGCAGAAAAAGAATACGGCGCAGATTCGGTTAAGGTTTTACGCGGTTTAGAGCCTGTGCGCGCAAGGCCAGGCATGTATACCAGAACAGATTCTCCCACGCATATCGTGCAAGAGGTCATAGATAATGCGGCAGATGAAGCACTAGGCGGTCACGCCACCAATATCATAGTAACTGTTTTTAGAGATGGTGCGGTTGAGGTTTCAGACAATGGTCGTGGTATTCCTGTAGAAATTCCCAAAGGCGAATCTCAGCCTGCTGTTGAGCTGGTATTTGTGCAGTTGCATGCCGGTGGCAAGTTCGATAAAGAAGATGAAAATAGTTCCTATCGATTCTCTGGAGGTTTGCATGGTGTAGGTGTATCAGTCACCAATGCGCTTTCTACGCGCTTAGAAGTGAAAGTGAAGCGTGGTGGTAAGGTGCATGAACTAATATTTGCCAACGGTGATTGTGTAGAACCGCTTACCGAAGTGGGTAAATGCTTGAAGAAAGAAACTGGTACTACAGTTAAATGCTGGCCAGATCCTAAATACTTTGACTCGCCAAGAGTCTCGTTGACACAGCTTGAGCATCTAATTAAATCCAAGGCGGTGCTACTACGCGGTGTGAGCGTCACGCTTAGGACAGAAGGAGCGGAAGGGTTTGAAGAGCGTTCATGGACCTATGAAAACGGATTGCCGCAGTATCTGGAGGAAATGATAGGCGAGCGTGAGGAAGTGGACAACGAAGCGCCAATCCCTGTGATCTCCGGTGAGTTTTACCATGATGAAAATAATGATGGCATATCCAAAGGTGAAGGCTCGTTATGGGCATTGTCATTTGGTGCTGGAGGTGGGCGAGGAGAATCCTACGTCAACCTGATTCCTACGCTCTCAGGCGGCACGCATGAGGCTGGGCTACGTAATGGCGTGTTCGAGGCGGTTAAGTCGTTCATGGAGCATCACAGCATGATGCAGCGCGGCATTAAGATTTCATCAGAAGATGTCTGGAACAATGCTTATTACGTTCTGGCAGCCAAGGTGTTGGATCCGCAATTTCAAGGTCAGACTAAAGAAAAGCTCACCAACCGCGATGCGATGAAAATGGTCGCTTCCTCGGTGAAGCCCATCATGGAAACTTGGCTGAGTCAGAACGTGGATTATGCCAAGCGTATTTCTGATTTAGTTAACCGTACTGCGGCGGCACGTAATAAATCGACCCAGAAAATCGAGAAACGCAAATCTTCTGGCGTCAATATGATGCCTTCCAAACTTACCGATTGCGAAGCTGCAGGGACGATGGCTGCTGAACTGTTTCTGGTTGAAGGTGATTCAGCCGGCGGTAGCGCGAAGATGGGGCGCAATAACGAGTTCCAGTCGCTGCTACCTTTGCGTGGCAAGGTGTTGAATACTTGGGAAGTGGATGCCGGACGTATTTTTGCCAACTCTGAAGTACATGATATTTTCGTGGCATTAGGCATAGAGCCGCATACGCTGAAAGATAACCCGGATTTTTCGGGCTTGCGTTACGGAAAATTGTGCATTCTGTCTGATGCAGACGTTGACGGGTCGCATATTCAGGTTTTGTTGCTGACCATGCTACTGCGGCACGCACCTAAATTGATAGAGCGCGGCCATGTGTATATCTCGCAACCACCGCTGTACCGCATTGATGTGCCAGCACAGGGAAAAACCAAGCCAGTACGTAAAATCTATGTGTCAGATGATGCAGAAAAAATCTCCATGATTGAGCGGCTTAAGCGTGAAGGCATTGCCGAAGAAAAGCTGTCGATTCAGCGTTTTAAAGGTTTGGGCGAAATGAACCCTGAGCAGTTGTGGGAAACCACTTTATGTCCGGACACCCGACGTCTCGTGCAAGTGAGCTTGCCGGAGGCGGAAGTTGAAGGTGCTCATAAAATGTTTGATATGTTGATGGCGAAAAATGAATCTCCAGCCAGAAAAGCATGGATGGAACGTCGCGGTAATGATGTTGAGGCTGATGTGTAAATGGACAATGTGCATGTGATTGAAAGCAATAATGATGGCGATAACGGTGCGGTTGCGATTGGTGAATACGCGGAGGAAGCGTATTTGGCGTATGCGGTATCCGTCGTAAAAGGGCGTGCGCTGCCCTCTGTAGAAGATGGTCAGAAGCCTGTTCAGCGCCGCATTCTGTACGCTATGAAAGAAATGGGGCTGATTTCTGGTGTGAAGCCGGTGAAATCGGCACGTGTCGTGGGTAACGTGCTGGGTATGTATCATCCGCACGGTGACAGTTCGGCTTATGAGGCTGCGGTGCGTCTGGCCCAGGATTTTACCCTGCGTTATCCGCTCATCGATGGTCAGGGTAACTTCGGCTCACGCGACGGCGATGGTGCGGCAGCAATGCGTTATACCGAAATGCGCCTGTCGCCGATTGCTGATTTGCTACTTTCTGAAATTGACCGCGGGACCGTGGATTTCCAAAGTAACTATGACGGTGCTTTTCAAGAGCCGGTTTTGCTTCCTGCACGTTTGCCCATGATGCTGCTTAACGGCGCATCTGGTATTGCGGTGGGTATGGCAACTGAGATGGTGCCGCACAATATGCGCGAGATTGCCAACGCAGTATTGCATGTGATGGATCACCCAAATTGTAGTACTGAAGAATTGATGGTGCATGTGCCGGGGCCTGATTTTCCAGGCGGCGGGCAACTGATATCGCAAACATCGGATATTCATACTACCTATGAAAGCGGACGCGGTTCATTAAGACTACGTGCTAGATGGGTGGTGGAGCCGATGGCGCGCGGCCAGTGGCGCATTATCATCAATGAATTGCCACACGGAGTTTCAGTGGAAACAGTGATGGCCGAAATTGAAGCTATTTCCAACCCCAAGCCAAAAAAAGATAAAAAGACCATAGACCAGGATCAGCTGCTGGTTAAGCAATCCATACTTAGCATGCTGGATTCAGTGAAAAGCGAAGGCAAAAAGGATGTGCGCTTAATCCTTGAGCCCAAGACCAGCAAAATTTCCAGTGATGAGCTGATGGCATTTCTGCTAGTGCACACCAGTATGGAGGTGTCATGCCCCGTGAATATGGTGATGATAGGTACGGATGGACGTCCCTCGCAAAAGGGCCTGCTACCTATACTAAAAGAGTGGATAGAATTCCGCCTGAAGGTGGTGCGCAGACGCTGCCAGTTTGACTTAGATAAGATTAATCGCCGCATTCATATACTAGAAGGACGTATGATTGCCTTTCTTCATATTGATGAAGTCATCAAGGTTATCCGTAATTCGGATGATCCTAAAACTGATTTAATTGCGGCATTCCAGCTCAGTGAAATTCAGGCGGAAGATATTCTTGAAATCAGGCTACGCCAGCTCGCCAGACTTGAAGGCTTCAAGATCGAGAAAGAGCTGAAAGAATTGCGTGAAGAAGCCGGTAAGCTGGAGGCTATTTTAGCCAGCGATACTAAATTACGCAGACTCACGGCTAAAGAAATCAAGCAGGATGCGGAAAAATACGGCGATGATAGACGTACATTAATTGAGCCAGTCGAGCGTGCACAGGGCGGTCAGAAAGCCTTTGTCGTTGATGAACCAGTGACGATTATGTTGTCCAAAAATGGCTGGATTCGATCTAGGCAGGGACATGGTGTTGACCGGAATTCCATCGCTTGGAAGGCTGGTGACAGTGAGTTTTCTGTGATTGAAACGCGGACGGTCTCTCCAGTGGTGCTGATGGATACGGAGGGCAGATGTTACTCATTTGATGCCTCTATCGTGCCCGGAGGTAAAGGGGATGGTATTCCTGTCAGCTCCATTATCGAAGTGCAGAATGGCGCCAAATTGCTGCATGCGCTATCCGGAAAAGATGAAGATAAGTTCTTGTTTACCACATCGAACAGCTATGGCTTTATTGCCCCATTAAAAGGTTTGGTTGCTAGACCTAAAGCTGGCAAGGCGTTTATGAAGCCCGAAGATGGTGCAACGATTAATCAACCTATTAAGTTGGATACAAGCACACATGTTGCAGTGACTTCTTCGGAAAATAAACTGTTGGTATTCTCACTAGCCGAAATTAACGAATATCCTAATGGCGGAAAGGGTGTGAAAATGATGGATATTCCAAATAAGGCAACATTGGTGCGTGTTGAACTCAGTGATGGAGCCTCTGCAAGTGCCACAATCAAGGGTAAGGCTAAGGTGATTGCTGGTGAGGATTTAACTAAATATCTTCAAAAACGAGCTAAAAAGGGTGCTTTGGTTAACGGTGTGAGCAACAGTCCGCCTAAGCAAAGATCATTGCTATAGTGTGTTGTAAATAATCATGCTACTACTTTTATGTGTTGAATTTTGATTTAAAAAGAACTGCCACTGATATAGCGGCAGTTGATTTGATGAGCCGAGAATTAACTCTAAACGGTGACTTGCGGTGCAGCTTTTCTGCCAGGTGCGGCAGGTGGAATGTAGCCGGATATACGACACAGCAAACCTTCGATCGCTACGCCGCCTTCAAAGTTTATTACAGTGCAGCTAGAGACAGCTTTTGTGCGTTCAAGTTCTGTAATGGCAATTCGTACTTGAGGTAAAGATATGCCAGTGTCTTTTGCAATTTCTCTATCTAGTTTTTGACCATGTTTTTTTAAATATTGAATAATAGGGGCATTGTGCATATTTGCTCCGATTGACGGATTATTGTGGATGGGAGTTGTTTATTTGTGCTTCAGCTTCAGTCCAGTAAGTATGTGGATCGCCTTCAAAGTTGTTGCATTTAGCAATGAAGTAAGCCGCATACTGAATCATTTCGTAACGTTGCTGAGGGGTTATTGCAGCCACTACTTTCTTTGCACGAGGTTTAGCTGGAGCTTTTTTTGCTGGTGTCTTAGTGCTTGTAGCTTTTTTTGCTACTGTTTTGGTTTCAGTCATTTTGATTCTCTGCCTTTTCTTATGAATATCATCAAATGGCTATAGCGTTTGATGTTTTTTCATGGTAAGACGGCAATTCTACACAGACATTAGCGTAAATCCAAATTTGTTAATGCAATTGTGGATTATAACTTTTTGACTAATGAGTAATTCCTCAAAAGATATAAAACCTCGAAAGTATAAATACTGGAGGGTTTTTAACTGTTGAGAGCATTGAGTGTGTTGTCCAGTAAGGGTTTTAGTAAAAAAATCCTAGGGTTCTTGTTGAAAAAATAGCAAATTATCCTGTTATTTTCCTTTTTAGCAGGCTAAAATGACGGCACTTGAAATAGTGGGACGAAGCTGGGTTTGACTCACTTCGCTACCATTTAAGTGATGTAACAAATGCCAAAGCCGTTTAATTTAACGGCTTTAATTATTTATACGGGAAAAGTAATGCCTATTATTCGTTTGCCAGATGGATCTCAACGTCAATTTGATGCGCCTGTAACGGTTGCTGAAGTCGCTATGAATATTGGTGCTGGCTTAGCAAAGGCTGCTTTAGCTGGCAAAGTAAATGATAAGGTTGTCGACACCAGTTATTTGATCGAATCTGATAGCGATTTAGCTATTATTACGGATAAAAATCCTGAAGGATTGGAAGTTATACGTCATTCTACAGCGCACTTGCTTGCTTATGCTGTGAAAGAGTTATTTCCTGATGCCCAAGTGACCATTGGGCCAGTGATTGAAAATGGTTTTTATTATGACTTTTCATACAAGCGCCCATTTACACCTGAAGATTTGATCGCCATCGAAAAGAAAATGGCTGAATTGGCTAAAAAAGATGAGCCAGTGACACGTAAAGTTTTGCCAAGAGATGAAGCTATTGCCTATTTCAAAAGTATAGGTGAAAACTATAAAGCTGAATTGATTGAATCAATTCCATCAAGTGAGGATGTTTCCTTATATACGGAAGGTAACTTTACTGATTTATGTCGTGGGCCACACGTGCCGAGCACCGGTAAGTTAAAAGCGTTTAAGTTAATGAAACTAGCTGGCGCGTATTGGCGTGGCGATAGTAATAATGAAATGCTACAGCGTGTTTATGGTACGGCTTGGCGTAATAAAGAAGAGTTGGATGCGCATTTGTTTCAATTAGAAGAGGCTGAAAAACGCGATCATCGCAAATTGGGCAAGCAGTTAGATTACTTCCACATGCAAGATAATGCACCAGGTATGGTGTTTTGGCATCCGCGTGGCTGGAGCATTTGGCAAGAGGTTGAGCAGTATATGCGCCAGATGTTTAGAGATTTTGGTTACCAGGAAGTGCGCACACCTACGGTGATGGATAAGACTTTATGGGAGCAATCTGGTCATTGGCAGAACTATCGTGACAATATGTTTGTTACAGCATCAGAAAATCGTGACTACGCGGTTAAGCCGATGAATTGCCCAGGTCATGTGCAGATATTTAACAATACTTTACATAGCTATCGTGATTTGCCATTAAGGCTTGCTGAGTTTGGTTCATGTCACCGTAATGAGCCATCAGGTTCGTTGCATGGTTTGATGCGTGTGCGTGGTTTTACGCAGGATGATGCTCATATATTCTGTACAGAAGATCAAGTGGAAGCTGAAGTCGCGGATTTCATTCAAATGCTTTATAGAGCTTATGGTCATTTTGGGTTTAATGATGTGTTGGTCAAGTTGTCTACACGTCCAGAAAAGCGTGTAGGTGCTGATGAAACTTGGGATAAAGCCGAGGCTGCATTGGCGAATGCGCTCAATAAAAATAATCAGGCCTTTGATTTGCAGCCAGGCGAGGGTGCGTTCTATGGACCTAAAATTGAATTTACGCTTAGGGATAGTTTAGGCCGTATGTGGCAGTGTGGCACCATTCAGTTGGACTTCAATCTGCCTGAGCGTTTAGGTGCAGAGTACGTGGCTGAAGATAATTCACGCCAACGTCCTGTGATGTTGCATCGTGCTATC
>CAYQZK010000083.1:0-8213 GCA_964422015.1 uncultured Methylotenera sp. | reverse complement strand
GGCTTAATGTGGCCTGCTATTAACACAGACGGTACAGTGACTTATACCTTTGTAGAAAGCGTAAGAGCAAAACAACCGTACTATATGATTCGCGTATTAGGTGGCTTGTTATACCTAAGCGGTATGGTCATTATGTTGTGGAATGTAATCAAAACGGCATCTAGCGGCAAAGCAGCAGTTGCTAATATTCCAGCAGTTGCAGCTCACTAAGGAAAGAAAATATGTCAAATCACGATACACAAAGTGGGAACGCCCACGAAAAGATTGAAACCAGCAACACTCTAATGATAGTGCTGATTTTAATAGTGGTGGCATTTGGTGGATTAGTGGAAATCGTTCCACTGTTCTTCCAAAAATCCACTACGGAGCCAATCAAAGGCTTACAACCATACACAGCAGTTCAATTGGCTGGTCGCGACGTTTACATTCGTGAGGGGTGTTATAACTGCCACTCACAAATGATTCGTCCATTCCGTGCTGAAACATTGCGTTATGGTCACTATTCAGTTGCTGGTGAATTTGTTTACGACCACCCATTCCAATGGGGTAGTAAGCGTACAGGTCCAGACTTACATCGCGTTGGTGGTAGATACAGCGATGACTGGCATCGTATTCACTTAATTAACCCACGTGAACTTGTTCCTGAATCAATCATGCCTGCATATCCATGGTTAGAAACAGACATGGTAGACGGAGCAGTAATGCCAGCACGCATGAAAGCATTGCGCGCTGTGGGTGTTCCTTACACTGATGCTGATATTGCTGGTTCAGTAGAAGCAGTAAAAGGCAAGACCGAACTTGATGCTGTAGTTGCATATCTACAAGTGTTAGGTGTTGCTGGTACAGAAGCCTTCAAAGAGCTGAAGTAATATTGGTTTTGGTTACTAAATCTAGATCATTAGTAAAAGGATAAATCATGGAAATTAACACACTCCGCATAATCGCCACAGTTGCCAGCTTCATTGTATTTATTGGTATTGTGGTGTGGACTTTTCAGCCTAGAAATAAATCTAGCTTTAAAGAAGCAGCAAACCTACCTTTTACTGATGACCAAAGTTAAGAAGACTTCATACAAATTGAAGAATAGAGGAAAATAAAATGAGTGATTTTATCAATAGTTTTTGGCCTATGTTTATCACGGTCATCGCCTTAGGTGGCATTATCGGTTGCGGCGTTTTACTGTGGTGGACAAGCACAGTAAAAGTAGCCGCAAATAGCGACAACACAAGTGGTCATATCTGGGATGAAGATATCAGAGAAATGAACAACCCATTGCCACGTTGGTGGGTATGGATGTTCATCATCACAATTATCTTTGCGCTGTTTTACTTAGCAATGTACCCAGGCTTAGGTAGTAGTGCAGGTAAATTGGGCTGGACTCAAAACAACCAGTACGATAAAGAAGTTGCAGCAGCAAATGAGGCTTTAAAACCTTTGTATGCAAAATTTGCAGCAATGTCTACTGAAGAACTTGCTAAAAATAAAGAAGCAAAAGCAATTGGCGAGCGCATTTTCATGAATAACTGCGCTCAATGTCACGCTTCTGATGCAAAAGGTAGCAAAGGCTTTCCAAATCTAACTGATGCAGATTGGTTATACGGCGGTAGCCCAGAGAAAATCACAGAAACAATCACTGGTGGTCGTATTGGTATGATGCCTCCAATGGCTGCTGCCGTTGGTAGTGAAGAAGATGTGAAAAATGTTGCTAACTACGTATTAAGCCTATCTGGTGGCGGTCATGACGCTGCTCGTGCTGCACTTGGTAAAGATAAGTTTACTGCTTGCGCAGCTTGTCATGGTGCTGATGGTAAAGGTAATCAAGCGATTGGCGCTCCTAACCTAACAGACAATGTTTGGTTACACGGTGTTGGTGAAGCAGCTATTATCAAACGTATCCATGAAGGTAAAACAAATCAAATGCCTGCGTGGGGTGCTAAATTCACACCTGAACAAATTCATGTTTTATCTGCATATGTTTGGGGCATGTCTAACAAATAATTTGTTAGATATTCGATTAGCTAAGTAGTAAACTTGGGGCTGGCAAGCGATTGCTGGCCCTAATGTTTTTAGAAAACCAAATAATGACCGAAGACAAAACTCCAAATAAATCTGAAACTAACATTCCTTTAGAAGAAATCGTTACCTCTCTACACGCCGCCCAAAAGAAAATTTACCCTCGCAATACTTTTGGTAACTTTACTAATTGGCGCTGGTTTTTTGTTTGGATAACCCAACTCTTTTTTTACGGTGTACCATGGTTAGAATGGGGGCAACGTCAAGCGCTGTTATTTGATCTAGAAACCAAGCGCTTTTATATCTTCAATTTAGTTTTTTATCCGCAAGATTTAATCTATTTAACCGCCATACTGATTATTTCAGCCCTGTCGCTCTTTCTGTTTACAGCGATTGCTGGCCGTTTATGGTGCGGCTTTACCTGTCCACAAACCGTTTATACTGAAATCTTCCTTTGGTTTGAATCAAAAATTGAGGGTGATCGTGCTGCGCGTATGAAGCTCGACGAATCACCAATGTCCCCCAGAAAATTCAGAATTAAAGCCACGAAGCATTTTGTTTGGCTCACATTTTCCCTTTGGACAGGGTTTACCTTTGTTGGGTACTTCACACCTATACGTGAACTCAGCACGTTAAGCTTAAGTCTACAGTTAAGCGCTTGGGAAATTTTTTGGGTGCTTTTTTACGGCTTTGCAACCTATGGCAACGCAGGCTTCTTACGAGAGCAAATTTGCAAATATATGTGTCCTTACGCACGCTTTCAAGGGGCGATGTTTGACGATGACACCTTAGTTGTAACTTACGATGAAAAACGTGGCGAACCTCGTGGCGGACGTTCACGCAATACAGACCTAAGTACTGCAAAACTAGGCTCATGTATCGACTGTAGTCTATGTGTTCAGGTGTGCCCTACTGGAATTGATATTCGTAAAGGTCTGCAATACGAATGTATACAATGCGGATTGTGTGCCGATGTATGCAACACCATTATGGATAAAATGAACTATGCTCCAGGTTTAATCAAATTCTCAACGCAACATGGCATTGCAAACAACTGGTCTAACAAACAAATTCTTGAGCATATTGTAAGGCCACGCGTGCTGCTCTATACCGGAATTTTAGTGTTCCTTTTACTTTCATTGGTCGTGAGCTTATGGCTAAGAACACCATTCCGTGTCGATGTTGTTCGTGACAGGAGTGTCATGTCGCGCTTATCTGATGACGGTATGCTAGAAAATGTTTACCGCTTACAAGTGATGAATGGCACTGAAAAAGTACAATATTACAAACTTAACGCGTCTGGTATCGCTGGTATTAAACTAGAAACAGATCAAGATGATGAAAGTGCAGACAATGCCTCCTTGGAGACTGACGGCACTGAAAGACAGGAACATAGCAATATTATCGCTGTTGAACCTGCAGAAGCACGCTGGTTGATTGTGGACTTAAAAATACCCAATGATACTTCGCTTGAGCCAGGCTCTCACCCAATTAAGTTTGAAGTACAGGCCTTGGAAAGTAAAGAGATTGTGTCTGAAAAATCTGCATTCCTAGTCCCTAGATAATATTGGTTTTAAGTTAACACTAACTTTTAGACTATAGCCGAATAAACATAACACAAGGAAATTTCAATGGAAAATATCAATGACAAACCATGGTGGCAGCACGGCCACGTTTGGCTACTTATTGCTGGTCCTTTATTGGTGGTTATCGCCTCATTTATCACCTTGTACTTGGCCATCACCAGACCAGACCCGGTAACTGAAGAGGACTACTATCAAAAGGGTATTGAGGTGAACAAAACGCTTGATGAACAGCGCGACAGCCTAGCTCCAGCAAACAAAGCCCGTAATCACGCTGCAACTGGTATTAAGCCAGCCGATAAATAAACAATCTCAATACTCTTTAAGCAATACGCTCAACTGAAATAGGGTAGGCCGCCTGCCCTGTTTCATCAAAAGTTGTAATATTTTCTAAAGTCTTCTTAGCAATTTCAGATAGCGCTTCTTGAGTAAAGAATGCTTGATGTCCAGTAATCACCACATTAGGAAAAGTCAGCAGGCGCGCAAAAACATCATCGCGAATGAGTGTGTTCGAAAGATCACGGAAAAATAGATTTTCTTCCTCTTCATACACATCCAAGCCCAGGCTACCAATTACGCCAGACTTTAGCCCACGAATGACCGCTCGCGTATCTACCACTGCTCCGCGGCTAATATTAATTAGCATCACACCTTTGCGCATCAACTTGATGGCATTTTCATCAATCAAATGATGGGTCTGTGGCGTTAAAGGGCAGTGCAGACTAATCACATCACTACTACTAAGCAACTCTGGCAATGTTACGTACTGTGCCCCCGCTGCAATACATTGCTCATCAGGATACGGATCATAAGCCAAAACTTTACAGCCAAATCCAGCCATAATGCGGATAAAACACAAGCCAATTTTACCTGTGCCAATCACACCTACTGTTTTACCAAACAGATCAAAACCCAAAAGGCCATCTAGAGAAAAATTACCCTCTCGCACACGTGCGCTGGCTCGATGAATCTTTCTATTCAGGCTAAGCATCAACGCAGCAGCGTGCTCAGCAACAGAATGTGCTGAATACTCAGGCACCCGAGCAATGGTAATACCCAACGACTGCGCTGTAACTAAATCAACATTATTAAACCCAGCGCAACGCAAGGCCACCAAGCGCACGCCCTGTCTTGCCAATATTCTAAGAGTATCGCCATCAACATGATCATTTACAAACACACAAACAGCTTGAGACCCCTCTGCTGCAAAAGCAGAATGCACGTCTAAACGTGGCTCAAAGTATAAGATTTGATGCTTACCCGCATTAGCGGCATCTAAAAAAGTTTTATCGTAGGATTTTGTACTGAATACAGCGATACGCATTGCTTTAACTCACTTTTGCAACTGAATAGATTAAGGATTTACAAAAACATCAATATGATGCTGACGAATACGCACCGCAACGGCCTCTAGCCAATCAGGGGCTAGGCGACTTAATCGAGAGGCTTCTGCTTGATAAGAGGGTCTAGCCAGCCCATATAGATGCACACCTTTAACACAAGACTTCACCTCGTCAATCAGCGCCAGATAAGCTTCAACATCAGACTCTTGCGGTAGAAGGCCATCTAAACCAAACATGCAGGTTTGTACAAAAGTTGGACACAGTGCTGCACAATTCTTGAGTCGTGCAATATGGCTTTGAGGGTTTAGGTTTACATCATTAATAAGTGCAATACCTTCTTTCGTACCTGCATCTACCTTAAACCAGACCTCACCGTTAATTTTAGCTAACTCAGAAATGCTCTCAAGCACTTGCGGCTTATCCATCAAGCTTCCATTAGTAATGAGACGCACCTTAATTGGATTAGGTGCATTGAGTAGACCAAATTCTTGCAAGACACGCCCCACTATCTGCACTACTTGTGGAAACTCTTTTGCACTAGTAGGTTCACCGTTGCCAGAAAAGGCAATATCTTGCAAATGACGATCGTTCTCAGCCACATAACGCTGCATAAAATCGCCATGCAATACGTAATTCAAAAACGTGCGTAACTCTTGTTCTAAAACATCAAGCTCAATAGGCGGAGGTGTTCCACGAGTAAGATTAGGTACTTGGCAATATATGCAACGCCAGTTACAAGCGTTGTTAGTATTAAGATTAACCCCCAACGACACGCCACCTGCACGGCGCGAAACCACTGGATAAATGTACTTCATACCGCTTACATCACGGTTATGGTCAGAGACTGTCAGGAAATTTTGTAAGGTCATAAAGATCTAGAACGATCGCGTAGTGCTATTCTTAGTGCAGAACTGAAAAAAAATACTAAAGAAAACTTTGTGAATTAAAAATCTTTTTTAAAGCCTCTGCATCTAGAATACGCACATAGCGCTGCTTAACTTCAATGATGCCTTCTTCACTGAATTTAGAAAATGCACGACTCACAGTTTCAAGCTTAAGCCCTAAATAACTGCCGATTTCATCACGCGACATACGAAGAATAACCTCTGACTGCGAAAGACCACGGGCATGTAAACGCTGTACCAAATTTAACAGAAACCCTGCTACACGCTCTTCTGCACGCATATTACCCAGCATCATCATCACACTGTTTTCGCGCACAATTTCGCGGCTCATTACCTTGTGTACATGGCGCTGCAATACTGGAAACTCACGCGACAGCTCTTCAACATTAGAAAATGGCATCACACAAACTTCAGAGTCTTCAAGCGCAACCGCATTGGAATGATGCTGATCACTCACAATACCATCTAAACCAATAATTTCACCCGCCATTTGAAAGCCAGTAACCTGTTCACGGCCATCTTCACTTGAAACGCAAGTCTTAAAAAAACCGGTACGCACTGCATAAATAGAGGTAAATGGCTCTCCGCTACTAAACAGCATTTCACCTTGCGGAATTCGCCTGCGCGTAGCCACTACTGCATCTAACTTTTGCATGTCACTCACATTAAAACCTACGGGCATGCATAACTCCCGCAAATTACAATCCGAACATGCAACTTTTGGCGGTTCTAGAACTGCTTCTGAAGTATCTTTTGAACTCATATATTCTTACTTAAATGTGCCAAGCCCAAAGCATACCGTTTTCACCTCACAGTATCCAGCCCAAAATTCATTACATCGAATTTAATCACGAAAAAAAATCCCATTAGCCTCACTTTGTTTGATTATCATCAAAGTTAATCAATATAAATGATGCTAAAGTGCCAGCCTGAATCAAGGAATCGACACCATGAACATCCCTTATACAATACAGAATACAGCAAACATTGTGAATGATGCCACACCCATCATGACGCCAGAATTGCTACAAAAATATGATGTTTCTGGTCCGCGTTATACCTCATACCCAACTGCAGATCGTTTTGTCGAAGCCTTTACAGAGGATGCATACAAACTAGCTTTAGAGCACCGTCGCGTAAGCGGGATGGGCTTACCTCTATCCATCTACGTACACATTCCATTTTGCGAATCGCTCTGCTTCTTTTGTGCCTGCAATAAAATTGTGACCAAACACCATGAGCGTAGCGCAGAGTATTTGCAATACTTGAGCAAAGAAATCGACCTGCATGTGGCCCATTTAGGCACAGGCCAAACGATTTCACAATTGCACCTTGGTGGTGGCTCCCCTACTTTCTTCTCAGATGAAGAATTATCAGAGCTGATGAGCATGATTAAGCGCAACTTTACACTAGCAGCAGGCGGTGAATACTCTATTGAAGTTGACCCGCGTACTGTTGATGAAAAGCGCCTTGCACATTTAGCCTCATTGGGCTTCAATCGCTTAAGTTTTGGTGTTCAAGACTTCGACCCTGAAGTACAAAAAGCAGTGCATCGCATTCAACCAGCAGAACAAGTGTTTAATTTAGTTGAAGCGGCACGACGTTTAAAGTTTGATTCAGTGAATGTCGATTTAATCTACGGCCTACCTAAACAAACGCCAGAATCCTTTGCGCAGACATTAGCACAAATCACTGAATTGCGGCCAGACCGTATTGCCTTATACGCCTATGCGCACTTACCAGAACGCTTCAAGCCACAACGTCGTATTGATGCCTACGAGCTACCCGCAGCGCAGGCTAAAATATCCATGCTATCAGATGCCATTGCAGCCTTTCTTGCTGCGGGTTATGTCTATGTGGGCATGGATCACTTCGCATTGCCAGATGATGATTTAGCTATCGCAAAACGCCAAGGCCGTTTACACCGTAACTTCCAAGGTTACAGCACACAACCTGATTGCGATTTAATAGCGCTGGGTGTTTCAGCCATTGGCCGTGTTGGTACAACTTACAGCCAAAATGCTAAAACCGTAGAAGAATACTTTGACCATCTCAATCAAGGCCACTTCCCTGTTGTACGTGGCCTTGCACTTTCACGCGATGATCTTGTGCGCCGCGCAGTGATTATGGCCATTATGTGCCAAGGTGAACTGGAGTACGAAGCAATTGAACTTGCTTATATGATTGAATTTAAATCCTACTTTTCTAAAGAACTCGAAGCCCTTAAACAAACGCAAAGTGTAGGCATGGTGGAACTACAAGAAAATGGCCTGCAGGTGACTGATATGGGCTGGTTCTTTGTACGTGCAGTGGCGATGCAGTTTGACCGTTACCTGCAGACTGATCGTACACGGGCTAAATTCTCTAAG
>CAYQZK010000082.1:0-8442 GCA_964422015.1 uncultured Methylotenera sp. | reverse complement strand
CACTAACACTTAAATATCTTAAGAGTAAGTATGCCTAGCCCTTCGGGGCTTTTTTTGTAGGTAAAATATGAAACAGATTAAGCTATGTGAGTGTTGCGGTGAGCCTTACGAGATAGACGATGCTGACATAGACTTTCATGTCTGCCATGAGTGTAATGTATACGATGAAGATTTAATTGGAATTATTGATATTGAGGATGAGATATGATTGGTGAATTTATAGCAACATTGTTTTTAGCTAGGGATGTAGCACACAGAGAACATTTACGCACTAAAAGTTATTCTCAACACAAAGCATTAGGCCACTTTTATGAAGACATAGCAGAGTTAGCAGACAAGCTAACAGAGGCCTATCAAGGCCGTCATGGGATCATTAAAGAGATACCCATACTGACTGAAGAAGAAAAATATAAAGAGCCTATCTACTGCATAGCTGAAAAGCTAGATTACATAGAAAAAAACCGTTACAAATGTATTCCTAAAGAAGACTCTGCTTTACAAAATATTGTGGACGAGGTAGTAGGTGAGTTCTTAAGCTTAATCTACAAATTGGAAAACCTTAAATGAAGTTGAGCGAGCATTTTACGCTTGAGGAGCTAACCTTCTCACAAACAGCAGTTCGCAATAACATCAACAACAACCCATCTCAAGCAGTTAAAAACAACCTTAAAACACTAGCTGACAACCTTGAGAAAATACGCACATTCTTAGGCCATCCATTACGGATTAGCTCTGCCTTTCGTTGCATGGAGCTTAATCGCAAGATAGGCGGTTCTGTAAACTCTGCTCACATGGACGGTCTAGCTGCTGATTTTACTTGCGCTGGTTTTGGCAAGCCTATTGATGTAGTAAAAGCTTTATTTAAGTCTGGCATTAAGGTAGACCAAGTTATTGAAGAAGGCACATGGGTTCATGTATCGTTTGACCCTAAAATGCGTCAGCAATTCTTAACGGCAACTTTTATGAACGGCAAACCATCTTACAAACCTTTTAAGGAGTAATTATGAAAGCATTTTTATTAGCTCGTGGCAAAGAATCATCTACATGGAGGGGTCTAGTAGCTCTTTTAACAGCCGTAGGCTTGACTTTATCACCAGAGCAAGGTGAAGCTATTGTCGCACTCGGTTTAAGCGTTATAGGCGCTATTGGCGTGTTTACAGCAGACAAATGAAATACCTGTTAGCAATCATAGATAGGCTGCTTGCTCTATACCAAGAGTGGGCAGCTAAAAAGGAGCAGAAAGATGTGCAACAAGAGAGTGAGCAAATTGAGGCAGCTCCTGCTGATTGGTTTGAGCAGCACTTTGATAGCTTGCACGACTACCATGCCAAAGCCGTATCCCCTCAAACCGACCCTCAACATCCAAAAGGTTGATGGCGGCATGTGTTTAAGTAAAGAAGACACAGCAAAGCTTGGTAAATATATACTTGAATTGGAAAGACGCTAATTAGTGCTTTTCACTAGATTGCATTAATAGTTCCACCGATGTGTAAAAAACCTAATTCTGATACTATAAGATACGCTCAATAAAGAGCTAACTAATTAGGAGATTTATCATGTGGACAACACCAGCAGCTACTGAAATGCGTTTTGGCTTTGAAGTTACTATGTATGTAATGAACAAGTAATTGTTTTTAGGCGGTTAAGCCGACATTAGAGGATGTAGTAAGTAACGAGTTTTTCGGCTTTCTGCGTTACATGTAACAACTACCAAATCTACGCCTTACTTGTTTTATAAGCAATAAACAATCCACAAGCTAAACCCAGCCCAAAAGCTGTGGAATAGCACAGCACATACTCAATTATAGTCTGTATCATGGTATACCGTCCGTAAGATTAATTCACAATAGTGTATAGCTTTTCTTACATCGTCAGCACCATTCTTAGCATGATGCCTAGATATATACTTAACCACATTACCCTCAAGAAAAGTTAGGTTGTTAGCCACTATAAATTCTACTGGCTGTATGGCCATACTAGCGTAATGATTGCCACCTACCTGTTTCATTAAAGCGTCCACTTGCTCCATAGACTCTTCCCATGCTTGCTCTGACATACCATCACTCATAGTGTTCTCCTGTAGGGCCATTAGCACCCACTATGTCCATGCGTTTCTCGTCTTCTTCAGTCCACCAGGCTGGGTCTTTCTTTAAAGCCTCTGTTAGCACAGCAATAAAGCCTCGCTCAATCAGCCATCGTTTAGCATCGTCATCCATGTCTATTTCACAGATAGCACTGCCATCATCGTTTTCTTTTATGTGTTTTACATTAATAATCATTTGTTTCTAGCCTCCCTAGCATCTCGTTCAGCTTCCCCTTGAAATCGCAGGTAGATATTCTCAATCAACTGGCCTAAGTTACTGTTTGTCGTATTAGGCACACTTAATACTATTCTACGCACAGCTTCGCCAAAACTCTCTACATTCTTTTCGTCTAGCTTTTCCATTCAGGGTCTACCTCCGCTGTGTAGTAAGTCAACAAAACTTTACAAGCTTTGATGTTTGCCTTAAACATAGCTTTGTCATCTTTATGGTAAGACCTTTCTAAACTCATCTCGCTGTCCATTAATTCAGCTTTAAGCAAAGTTATAAACAAAGCTTCACGAATGTCTAACAACAAATTATCGTGGTCGGTAAAATCTAGTTGTATTTTCATGATGTTGTTTTAGCCCGTTTAACGAAGTTTTGTGGGTGCAGACGATACTTTGTATCAAGTTCTATTTTTAATCGTTCTACGGCCTCTTTACGAGCCTCTACGACCCCTTCTGGAGGTGGTGAAAGCAGTCTTAAATCATTAATCATGCCTACAGATGGATAATACGGTAAGATATTTAACATATTGCCTCCTAGAAGGGCTTTCGCCCTTTTCTTAAAATGGAATAGACGAATCTTCATCATTTTGTGGCTGATAGCCATTTGCTTTAGCTGGTTCACCATCTTTTACATACGGCTCGCTAAATGAAAAGCTAAAGAACTTGCCTGATTTGCCTTCTTTTAACCAGGCTGACATACGCATCTCTTTGCCGTTGACCATGCAGTTACCTGTGTAGTCAGGATGTGTTTCTTTTTCTTTGCGGTTGTTTTTAAAAAGACTGCCGCTGTTATCTCGTTGTTCGTATTGTGCCATGTTAGTTCCCTTTTTGATGTTTTTTAAATGTTGACCGTGTCTTGCTATCTAATAAGCCCCACAAGACTAACTTTTGGTCATTGTCTAGTGAATCCCATGTTACTTTAGCCTCTTGTGGATTGCCGTCAGCTACAAACGCTGTAAACGAATCAGCCAACTCATGCAGTATATCCATTTCTTCTTTGCTAAACTCTGGTTGCTTTAGCTCAAGTTCAGGCTTTTTTGCTGGTGTGCCTGTGTCCGTTCCTGTGACAGCGTCTAAAACATCATGCTCCACAATTTCCATAGCTGAAACCCACAAGTATCTGCGCTGGTATGTTTCAACAGCACCCACATTCTGCACTTCGTGGCAACCTTTTAACGCTGCGCTACCCATAGGGCTAGTGATGGTTATCTGTGAGCCATCATCTATGTCGGTAATGGTTAATGTTGCTAGGTCGGCTGTAAAGCTAACTGTGCCACACAAACCTAAGTTCCAAAAGATTGTATTGATTGTAGGTAAGAAGTCACCAAGTTCAAAGTATCTATAACCAGCAAACTTGTTATGACCAGACTTGTTAAGCTTGGTGTTTTGTAGCTGGATTCTAGCGTCCATAAGCTTTTTGTATACATTACTCATCTATTGCCTCCATATTCGCCACCAAGATAAGGTTAAGCTCGTTATACAAGCCTAATGCACGGATTAATGGCAATACATCAACGCCTAGATACAAAGCTGATTTAGACTCTGCTCGTGGTTCTGTTAAAGCTTCTAAGTCACCAAAATAAGCGTAGGTTGGTTGCTCGTAATCGTATTCAACTTCTAAAGTAACGCCAGCTTCTAAATTTAAATGTGTAATCATTTCCATGCCTCCAATATAACCCAAGAATGGCCTTTCTTAACGGCCTTTAATTTGCCGTGTGAGCAAAGATACCTCACCCAACGACCTGACTTGCCCATCTGTGCTGCTATTTCTTCTACTGTGTAAATTGACATCTAATTTCCTATTCCAAAGTTGGTATTATATACTAATCTCTTGTGTTGCAAAAGCTATTTGTTCCACAGCAAATTACTTTACTTCCTTGCGGATTGCCGCAGATTAAACATACATTTGGCGATCCAAGTAAAGAGCTGTATTGAATGTCTGATGGGTAATCAACCCATTCTTCCATGGCCAGCTCGTCCATTACTTCAGCCTGGTATTGTTGCTGGCTCATATACAATCTCCTGTGCATCAAGTGTTTCTACAAAGTTTAAAAACAAGTCTGTAAAATTATCTAAAATGTAATCCTCGTCATGGTAGCCTTCACCTAAACACCAATCCCAAAATGCAGCTTCGTGTTTTTCTTCTGTAGCTTCCCAATCAATGTGTTTAATAAATTGCATATTAAGCCACCAATAACAAGTATAAAAAAATTGAGAGCAAAACCACACTTACAAAGCAAATGCCTTCTATCCATGGTGTTAAGTCTGTTTTAGGTTTGTAATTTTTGTAATCAGTCATAATAGCCTCCAGCTGTTAAATTGAAAATGTTATGCAAAATACGGTTGATAAAGGAATTGCTAATAACAAAATAAGAAAAATTAAATCTTGATAATTTGTTTTTTTGTAATTAGTCATCTTGAGCCTCCTTTTCAATACCAGTCATACATACACGAGCAAATGATTTAGCAAACACAATAAAGTCTTGCTCACTTTGCTCACGGTTTACTTTTTTACTTGCATTAACAGAATTATCGTATGCAATAATCATTGCTTTTAATGTTTCTGCTATTTTTGTTTCGTCAGCGTAATCTAACACTATTGAAAATACATCGTTAGCTGGTAGCTGTAATGTTTCAGTAACACGGTCATACACACGCTCATCGTGGTTATCGTAATGATTATCACGGTCTTGCCAATCTGGGTCGTTAGTGCAACCTGGGTACCAATCTGCGTTATAGTCCATTTTTATCTCCATTGCGTTGTTGATGTGTCTATTATATTCCAGTCTTGGAAGCTGTCAAGCGTTATTTAATACTATTTGCTTATAAACAACTAGCTAATCATAAGTAAAAGTTATTGGACTTTTAGGGGTATTTGTGCTAGACTGTTGTTAATTCGCTTGGAGGCGAAATAGAGTAAGCCTTGAATAGACTCCTGCACCGACTCGGTGTCCTCCAACTGCCGTAAAACGCAGAGGGGTCTACTCAGGGCTTTTTGTTTTTAAGGAGTACCATTATGGCAGAACGCAGAATGTTTGCAAAGACAATCATTGACAGCGATGCTTTTCTAGATATGCCCCTCTCTACCCAGGCTTTATACTTTCACCTCTCCATGAGGGCTGATGACGATGGGTTCATCAACAATGCTAAAAAAATCCAAAGAATGTTAGGTTGCACAGACGATGACATGAAGATACTGTTATCTAAAAACTTCGTCATACCATTTGAAACTGGAGTATGTGTAATCAAGCATTGGAAAATACACAATCTTATTCAAAAAGACAGATACAAACCTACTGTATATGTTGAGCATAAAGACAAATTATCCTTAAAAGACAACAATGTATATACGCTGGATACAGTTTGGATACAAGATGGATACAAAGTGGAACCACAGGTTAGTATAGGTGAGGTAAGTTTAGTTAAGGTAAATAACGATGAGTTTGATATTTTTTGGAAAGAATACCCAAATAAAAGCGGAAAGGCTCAAGCATTAAAAGCCTGGAATAAAGTAAAGCCTGATTTAAGCGTTATCCAAGAAGCCTTGTCGTGGCAAATTAAATCTAAACAATGGTCGGCTGGCTTTATACCGATGGCAGCTACATATTTAAACAATGCTCGCTGGGAAGACGAGAATCCTGACGAGTCATACAAAGATATATTTGCAGGTGCTATATGATTAATAATCTATTGGGCCGATTAAACAAGGTTAAATCTACTGGTCGCAACTCTTATTTGGCTTGTTGCCCAGCTCACGATGACAGAAGCCCTAGCCTATCCATAAAAGAGGAAGCTGACGGTCACATACTATTGCATTGCTTTGCTGGGTGCAGTGCTATTGATGTTGTCGGGGCAATAGGTGTTGACATTGGTGACTTGTTTCCAGAGCAGGTGCATCACAAAGCGCCAGTTAAGAAGAAGTTTTACGCCACAGACATCTTAGAAGCTATTAAATATGAGTCGCAAATCGTTCTCCTAGCAGCGTTTGAGCTAAAGAAAAATAAACCGCTTGACGAAACTGACTTACAGCGTTTACAGTTAGCTTACGAAAGAATTAGAGAGGCGGTAGATTATGAGTAACCTAGAGAGAGGCGCAACAGCTTTAGACGAGGCTAGACGCAAACGAGCTGGCATGATGTTGCCTAAGATTGACTTTGAAGGCTTTATGAAAGCTAGAGAGGAAGACAAGGCCAATGTTAAATCGGCTAGTCAGTATCAGTCAGAGGTTATAGACTATTTTTATAAAGACGAGCAGATGCAAGGTGTTAAGCTGCCATGGGAAAAGACCTTTGACCAGTTTAGGATGCGTCTAGGTGAGGTTAGCTTATGGTCTGGGATCAATGGCCATGGCAAGAGCCAGCTAGTAGGCCAGGTAATTAATTCTATCGTGCAGCAAAACTTTAAGGTCTGTGTGGCTTCGTTTGAGATGCACCCATACTCAACGCTACAGCGTATGACTAGACAGGCCACAGGAACTGAGAAGCCTACCGAAAAATTTATTGGTGAGTATTTTAGTTTTTTAAGCGACAGGCTTTGGATGTACGACCAGCAAGGCACTGTAAACGGTGAGCGAGTGATTGCTGTTTTGTATTATGTGGCTGAAACGCTAGGTGTGCAGCATTTTGTGATTGACAGCTTAATGAAGTGTGGCGTAAGGTCTGATGACATGAACGCACAGAAAGAATTTTTGGATAAGTTATGTGCAGCGGCAAGGGATTTGAATGTTCATGTGCATTTGATTGCTCACAGTCGCAAGGGTGAGGATGAGTTTAGCCCACCTAATAAAATGGATGTGGCTGGCTCTTCTGACATAACCAACCAGGTAGACAATGTGATGACTGTGTGGCGTAACAAGCGTAAAGAGAAGTCAGTGCGTAGTGGTAAGGCTAAAGAGGAAGAGCTAAACGCACCTGATTGCTTGTTGATATGCGATAAACAGCGTCACGGTGAATGGGAAGGCGAGATTGCATTGTGGTTTGATGCACCGTCTATGCGATACAAGGCCAGCCAGCATGAGAAGGTATGGCAGTTGTCGTTTTAATATGCAGATGAATGGCAGCAATAACTATGTAGATAGAAACAGTAAGCCAAATGTTGGCGAATTGTTTTTTGAAGATTATTGCCATGCAAAAGGTTATTTTATAAGGCGGCTTGGGTTTGACGAAAAGAACAATCCTGTGCCTAGCTTTTTTAACATAAACGCTTGCATAAGAAACTTGCCTGACTATTATGTAGAAAACAAGGATGGCTCTAAGCTTGTAATGGTTAAGGGAACTGGCAACATTAAGCAAAAAGAATATGAGCTTATGCCACAGTTTGCTATATGGTATGACTCAGTTAAATGCCCATTGGTGTATGCCTTTTGCTTTAAAGATAAAAAGCCCTTGCTGTTTACATTAAATCAAGTAACATCGTTGTATGAACAATCAACTGACAAGCAATGGCCCGATGGAATAGTTTACAGGAATTTAAATATATGAGATTTGACGAAACAGAATTTTACAAGCACTTTGGCGATGCGGAGTGGAAAGTGACCACTAACGAGGGCAAAGTTTATAAGTCTAAGAACTGGTTGCCATCTTACGAAGACAAGAATTATAGAGAAGGGTCAATATATGTTACAGAAAACACCAGCGAAAGTTTGTCCGTCCTGCGGTCAAAGTCAAAGACGGTCGTTGCCACAAAATTCAAGGCTGCATAAGTTGTTTCAATTAATGGCTGAAGGTCTTAAAGGTAAAGATGATTTATATCATCCAAACCAATGGTGGAAAACGATGTGCAAGCATTATTTTTTGGGCTACAATGAATACACAGCACCTGATGGCCGAACAATATACGCTCTCAAGTCTACTGCTGATTTAAGCGTAGAAGAACTTAATAACTTTATGAATGAAGTTGAACGATACTGCGCTGTGCGTGGTGTTTATTTACAGGATTAATTATGAACTATTTAAGTGTTTGTAGTGGAATAGAAGCCGCTACTGTTGCATGGCACGACATGGGATGGAATCCAGTTGGCTTTTCAGAGATTGAGAAGTTTCCAAGTCAATTGTTAGCCCATCATTACCCAAATGTCACTAATTATGGTGACATGACAAAATTTAAGGAGTGGAATATAAATGAACCAGTCA
>CAYQZK010000081.1:1813-8536 GCA_964422015.1 uncultured Methylotenera sp. | reverse complement strand
AAATGGTAGCGTCGGCAATACGCTTGAGTAAATGTGCTAACTGTGAGGCCGAAACTGGGCTGTCGTGTATGGTTTTATCTTCAGCATTCAGTTTTGCTGACACGCTACCCATTACCCAGTTCGCAGCTTGTTTTGCTTCAGCACCTGCAGTTACAGTAGCTACAAAGTAATCTGCCAAGGCACGCGAAGTGGTGAGGGCGTTGGCGTCGTAGCTTGATAAGCTATATTGCGTTTCAAAGCGTGCTTTCATTGCTTCAGGCAGTTCGGGCATATTTGCTTTTACAGCGGCTTTATCTGCCTCTGTTACTTCTAGTGGCAGTAAGTCCGGATCTGGAAAGTAACGGTAATCGTTGGCTTCTTCCTTGCTACGCATGGCACGAGTTTCGCCAGTGTCAGGATTAAACAACACGGTTGCCTGCTGAATCGTACCGCCATCTTCTAAAGTCTCAATTTGCCAGCGAGTCTCATATTCAATCGCCTGTGTCATAAACTTAAATGAGTTGAGGTTTTTAATCTCACGGCGTGTGCCAAGTTTCTCGCTGCCTTTTTTACGAACAGAAACGTTAACATCGCACCTAAAGCTGCCTTCTTGCATGTTGCCGTCGCAAATACCAATCCACTGTACCAGTTCGTGCAATTTTTTGGCGTAAGCTACGGCCTCGGCCGCTGAACGCATATCAGGTTCGGTAACGATTTCAAGTAATGGTGTACCAGCACGGTTCAAATCGATACCGCTCATACCTTCAACGGCGCCATGTACAGATTTGCCCGCATCCTCTTCCAAATGCGCGCGGGTGATGTTAATGACTTTTTCATAGGCAGGATTTTTGCCTACAGCAGGCACTTGAATGGTCACTGCGCCTTTGCCGACTACTGGCAGTTCGTACTGGCTGATTTGGTACCCTTTGGGCAAATCGGGGTAAAAATAATTTTTACGGGCAAACACTGAGCGCGGAGTCATTTCCGCATTCACAGCCAAGCCAAATTTAATGGCGCATTGCACCGCTTCTTTATTTAATACGGGCAATACGCCTGGTAAGGCAATGCTCACTTCACAGGCTTGAGTGTTTGGCTCAGCGCCAAAAGCTGTTGAAGCACCCGAGAAAATTTTAGTTTTAGTTTGCAACTGTGCGTGGGTTTCTAACCCAATAACGACTTCCCATTCCATTATGCGACTTCCTTTGAAGCTTCTAGCATTGGCATTTGCGAATGCCAATTTGTCACTTGTTGATATTGATGGGCTACATTGAGCATGCGCGCCTCATCAAAATAATTGCCGATAATTTGTAGGCCTACAGGTAAGCCATGACTGAAGCCAGCCGGCACACTCATGCCTGGCAACCCTGCTAAGTTCACAGCAATCGTATATAAGTCTTCTAAATACATGGCGACCGGATCGTTGACTTTTTCACCGGATTTGAACGCGGTAGAGGGGGCGGCTGGCCCCATAATGACATCACACTGCTTGAATGCTTCAACAAAGTCCTGCGCGATGAGTCTGCGAATTTGTTGCGCTTTCAAATAGTAAGCATCGTAATAGCCGGCGCTGAGTACATAAGTGCCAATTAGAATGCGGCGTTTAACTTCCGCACCAAAACCTTCGGCACGGCTCTTACAATACATGTCCATCAAATCGGTATATTCAGCGGTACGATGTCCATAGCGTACGCCATCATAGCGTGATAGGTTGCTTGAGGCCTCGGCAGGAGCAAGCACGTAATATACGGGGATAGAAAGGCCTGTATTTGGTAGAGAAATTTCAACAATTTCTGCACCAAGTTTTTTGTATTCAGTTACTGCATCCATCACTACTTTGCCGACGCTAGCATCTAAGCCTTCAGCAAAATACTCTTTGGGTAGGCCAATTTTTAAGCCTTTTAACGGTTTATTTAAATCTCTGGTGTAATCTTCTTTTTCACGGTTAAGGCTAGTTGAATCGCGTTCGTCAAAACCTGCCATGACGTTCATCATTAACGCGCAATCTTCCGCACTTTTGGCCATCGGGCCTGCTTGATCCAAACTGGAAGCAAACGCAATCATGCCGTAGCGCGACACTACGCCATACGTCGGTTTTAAGCCGGTAAAGCCGCATAAACTAGCGGGCTGGCGAATTGAACCGCCAGTATCTGTACCTGTTGCTGCGGCACAAAGTCGCGCTGCAACTGCAGCTGCACTGCCGCCACTGCTGCCACCAGGCACTCGGTCAAAGTCCCACGGATTTTTTACTCCACCAAAATAACTGGTTTCGTTAGATGAACCCATGGCGAACTCATCCATATTGGTTTTACCCAAGTTGACTGCGCCAACTGAATCAAACTGGCTAATCACGTGTGCGTCATAAGGGGCAATGAAATTAGCGAGCATTTTGGAGCCGCAAGTAGTTTGCCAGCCTTTAGCGCAAAAAATATCTTTTTGTGCAATTGGAATGCCTGTGAGTGGTAATGCATTTCCACTTGCGATGCGCGCATCAGCTGCTTTGGCTTGTAATAAGCTTTTATCTTCATTTAAAGCGATATAAGCGTTGATGCTAGGGTTGTATTCACTAATTCGTGTAAGAAAGGTTTGCGTAAGTTCAACGCTAGAGATTTTCTTGGCTTGGAGCATATCTCCAAGCTGTTTTAGGCTGTTATTTATCATGATGGACTACTCAATTACTTTGGGAACAAGGTACAAGCCTTCAGCCACAGCAGGCTCTGTTGAACCATTGCCTATTGCTGGTGCATTGCTTTGGAAAACATCGCGTTGATTGATTTTGGTGACCACATCATCACGTAAGCGTTGAGTTAAGTCTTGGGAGTGTGACATGGGTGCAATGCCTGTTGTATCAACAGCTTGCATTTGCTCAATTAAACCTAAAATTCCTGTCAATTTGTTAAGCGTTGCAGCGGCATCGCTTTCACTCACTTCGATTCGTGCTAGATGCGCGATTTTTTTAATATCTTCAATACTAAGTGCCATACTTCAATGATCCGAATTTTAATGCGTGTGGAATAGGGTTGCTCTTCAAATTCATTTGAGGGATTTGAAGCGCTTTGGCTTAACGCACCAAATGATTTGTAAAAGTTGTAATCACATCTTAATTTTCAATGAGATATGCGGTATTATACCTCGATTTATGCGCACCTTAAATGCCGTACAAGATTAAGTGCGCGTCTCACTATGAAGCATTTAGTGAGTCAACACCAAATTCTGGTATTAAATTCAGGAAAACACACAATGTTCGGTTTTATTAGTAGTTATTTTTCAAATGACCTGGCCATCGACTTAGGTACAGCTAACACGCTTATTTATTCACGTGGTAAAGGTATCGTGCTTGATGAGCCTTCGGTGGTCGCGATTCGTTTAGAAGGCGGACCTAACGGTAAAAAAACATTATTAGCTGTGGGTGCTGAGGCTAAAGGTATGCTTGGCCGTGCACCTGGCAACATTCAAGCGATTCGTCCAATGAAAGATGGTGTGATTGCCGATTTCACTATTACTGAGCAAATGCTTAAATACTTTATACGTCGTGTGCATGATGCGCGTTGGTTTGCACCGAGCCCACGCATTATTATTTGTGTGCCAGTTGGTTCTACGCAGGTAGAACGTCGTGCGATTAAAGAATCTGCTGAACGTGCAGGCGCGAAACAAGTATTTCTCATTGAGGAGCCTATGGCTGCTGCAATTGGTGCGAATATGCCAGTAGCTGAGGCTACCGGTTCAATGGTGGTTGATATTGGTGGTGGTACAACAGAAGTTGGCGTGATTTCACTGGGTGGCATTGTGTATGCTAAATCTGAGCGTGTAGGCGGTGATAAGTTTGATCAGGCCATTATTGATTACATTCGCCGCAACTATGGTATGCAAATCTCAGAACCTACTGCTGAAGCGATTAAGAAAAATATTGGCTCAGCTTTCCCTGGTTCTGCCGTGTTGGAAATGGAAGTAACAGGCCGCAATCTAGCAGAAGGTTTACCGCGTAAATTTACAATTTCTAGTAATGAAATTTTAGAAGCATTGACTGAGCCATTGAATGCGATTGTGGGTGCGGTGAAATCAGCGTTAGAGCAAACGCCACCAGAATTAGGTGCAGATATTGCTGAAAAAGGTATGGTGCTCACTGGAGGTGGTGCACTATTGCGTGATATCGATCGGCTTCTGGTTGAAGAAACTGGCTTGCCTGTGATTGTTGCTGAAGACCCCTTGACTTGTGTGGCGCGTGGTTGTGGGCGTGCTTTGGAAGAGATGGATAAATTAGGTACTGTATTTGCTTACGAATAATTTTGTTTTTGCGACTTCTGCTTGATTTAGGCAGGGTTGAAAAGTACGCGTTTTGTAGTTTTGTGAAATTAGGCCGTTTAATACGGCCTAATTGCATATTTAGAGATTAGATTTTAAGCAGATAATCAGAAGATGCTTCCTGGCTTTCATCATAAACTTGAGCAAGAACAAGCCCCTGCATTTTTTGCACGAGGGCCGAGTCCGCTTGCGCGCTTGGTATTTTTTTCGGCATTGTCTTTATTGCTAATTGCTAGTG
Organism: uncultured Methylotenera sp.; assembly: GCA_964422015.1. Lineage (GTDB taxonomy): Bacteria > Pseudomonadota > Gammaproteobacteria > Burkholderiales > Methylophilaceae > Methylotenera. The sequence goes on along the minus strand of CAYQZK010000081.1, from coordinate 4,020 downwards.
ATGCGCGCTTTCAATATTTGACTAGTCTACGTCAAACACTCGTCGCTATATTGCATCCTTTACAAGTGATTGCCAATGCGCCCTCTCAGTTATATCGAAACACTACCGAGTATTTTTCTACGCACCATTATTTGCTTAATGAGAGTGAGCGCTTAAAGCAGCAGGCCTTAAAGCAAGGTGTTGCTTTGCAGCATTTGAAATCATTAACTCTAGAAAATGAACATCTGCGCTCTTTGTTGCAAGCGAATAAAGCGATGGTTGAGACCAGCATCATGGGTGAAATTATGCATGTTGGTCGTGACCCTTTTACTAAAAAAGTCATTGTAAATCGTGGCGAGCGCCACCAAGTGGTGATTGGTGCTGCTGTAGTTGATGCAGCAGGTGTAATAGGTCAAGTAACGCGTATTTATCCGCACAGTAGCGAGGTGACACTGATTACCGATAAATCACTCTCAATTCCTGTGCAGGTTGAGCGTAATGGATTGCGTGCCATTGCTTTTGGTCATGGCCGTAATAACACTTTAGATTTACCTTATTTGCCAGCTAATGTGGATATTCGTCGTGGTGACCGATTAGTAACCTCTGGTATTGATGGTGTTTATCCCAGCGGTTTGGCCGTTGCGACTATTGCAAAAATAGAAACGACAGCAGACTCACCCTTTGCACATATTATTTGTGTGCCCACGGGTGGAGTGGAAAGCCATAAACAGGTACTGGTAGTGAGTAATCCAAACATTGATCAGTCAACTATCATGCCTGTAGCTAACACTGAAACAAAAGTAGAATTAAATTCTACAGTTGCAGTAAAACCTTTAGCGCAAACAGCATCTGCGTCCAGCGTTAAGCCAGAGCAAACGACAACTTCTCCTCCAGTTACAACTTCAGTGAGCAAGCCACATGCACCCCAGTAAGCTCAAGATCATTTATCTATCAATCTTTGTGGCATTGATGTGCATGCTATTGCCATGGTCTGGTGCTGCACTGACATTGCGCCCCGATTTTGTGCTGTTGGTGATTATTTTTTGGATGATACGTGCGCCTAATCTGTGTAACGTTGGCACTGCTTGGTTTGTAGGTTTACTGGTAGATTTGGCTACAGGGAGTTTATTCGGTCAATATGCTCTAGCTTACACGGTGACTGCATTCTTTGCGGTTCACTACCAGCGCCGCCTGGTATTATTTAATCATACACAGCAATTGTCTTATGTGTTTCTGCTTCTGCTGATCTCGCAGGTGATTTTGCTGATACTCAAAACTTTCACGGGAGCTCAATTTCTGGGTTGGTCTTATTGGGCACCTATCGTTACAGGCGTTATGTTGTGGCGATTAGCCGTGGCCTTGGGTTTAAAAACTGGCGGCCGATCACGTGGTGCTTAATGGCACAGGGCATTAAGCATGCGTGAACTTAAAAATTATCAACACGAGCAGTATTACTTTAGACTCCGCTTAGGCTTTACGGCATTTGTGGTATTAGGATTGTTCGGCGTTCTTGCCGCGCGTTTTTTTTATTTGCAAATAACGCAATATCAGCATTATCAAACGCTTGCTGAAAACAATCGTATTTCATTAGTGCCGATTGTTCCTAATCGTGGTCTGATTCTAGATAAGAATGGGGTCATACTTGCACACAATTTTTTTGTATACACTCTAGAAATTACTCCTTCAAAAGTTAAAAACCTTGAAGAAACCATTGCTGAAATTGGTCGCTTGGTTGAGATTAGCACGCTGGATCGTAAGCGATTCAATAAATTTCGTGAGCAAAGTCATAGCTTTGAAAGCGCGCCTATTCGTACTCATCTTAACGAAATTGAAGCGGCTAAATTTGCGGTGAATCATTATCGGTTTCCTGGGGTAGAAATCAAATCTCGCTTATTTCGTCACTACCCTTTGGGCAAGCTGGGCTCACATATGGTGGGCTATATTGGCCGCATCAACGACAAAGATTTGGCCAATCTTGAAAAGTCGGGTGATTTGTCCAATTACAAAGGCTCTGACCATATTGGTAAAAGTGGATTAGAACAATTTTACGAAAAACATTTGCATGGCACCACAGGTTTTCAGCAGGTTGAAATTGATGCCGATGGTCATGCCGTACGTGTACTTTCTAGTAACGCGCCAGTACCAGGTGATAATCTTATCTTGGCGGCAGATAGCAAAATGCAAGAAATTGCTGAAACTGCTTTTGGTGATAAACGAGGTGCATTGGT
>CAYQZK010000081.1:0-1713 GCA_964422015.1 uncultured Methylotenera sp. | reverse complement strand
GCCAATGCGCCTTATTCAATTGCAGCTAAAACAGGTACGGCGCAGGTGATTGGTATTAAACAAAATGAAAAATACAATGCCAACGCCATTGATGAGCGTCATCGCGACCACGCACTATTTATTGCCTATGCTCCTGCGGAAGATCCTAAAATAGCCTTGGCGGTTATTGTGGAGAATGGTGGGCATGGTGGTTCGGCAGCTGGACCCATTGCCAGAAAAGTGATGGATTACTATTTGTTAGGTAAATTACCTGAAACAGGAGTGGTGGCAAACCCGACCGCTACCGCAACGTCAGATGCGACCACTTCGATAACTGTTCCTGAAGAGGAATTGCATGATTAGCAAACTATCACAGCTTTTATCCAAGCATATAGACTCATTTTTAATGGCGTGCTTATTTTTTGCATTGTTAATTGGAATGTTTGTACTGTTTAGTGCCTCGGGGCAAAGCTTTTCTAGGGTGTTAGGTCAAGCGACAAACATTGCCGTGGCTTTAAGCGTGATGTGGGTTGCTGCCAATATTTCGCCTAGTCAGTTTGAGCGCATTGCTTTGCCAATTTATGTGGTGGGCGTTTTGTTATTAGTAGCGGTAGCTTTGTTTGGCACGATTAGCCATGGTGCAAGGCGTTGGTTGAATATAGGCATAACACAAATTCAGCCTTCTGAAATTATGCGTATTGCGATGCCTTTGATGTTGGCATGGTATTTTTCCAAGCAAGAAGGTAAGCCCAAAATGGCAGATTTTTCGATAGGTGCGTTATTGCTATTAGTGCCTGTTGTTTTGATTATGAAGCAGCCTGACCTAGGGACGGCCTTGTTGATTACCGCATCAGGTTTTTATGTGCTTTTTTTAGCGGGGTTAAGCTGGCGTTTGTTAGTTGGCGGGGTTGTTTTGTTTGCAGCAACAACACCCATTCTTTGGTCTATGTTGCATGATTATCAGCGGCGTCGTATCGAAATACTATTAGATCCTTCGCAAGATCCTCTTGGTGCAGGCTACCACACCATACAGGCGACCATTGCAATAGGCTCTGGTGGTTTTGTGGGAAAAGGCTGGCTAAAGGGATCGCAGGCGCAATTAGACTTTTTGCCAGAACGTACTACCGACTTTATTTTTGCTGTATTTGGTGAAGAGTTTGGTTTGCTCGGTAATTTACTATTGTTAGTGTTGTTTAGCTTAATTATTTTGCGTGGTTTAGTGATTGCCTCGCAAGCACAAACGACATTTACTCGTTTATTGGCCGGTAGCATTACCTTGACGTTTTTCACCTATGCTTTTGTGAATATGGGCATGGTAAGTGGTATTTTGCCTGTAGTAGGTGTGCCACTTCCTTTGATTAGCTATGGTGGTACTTCCATGGTGACATTATGTTTGAGCTTTGGTATTTTAATGAGCATACATACGCATAAAAAATTGGTGGCAATGTAGTACTTACAAGAGGGGCTTGTTTAAATGCATTATTTAAAAAAATACATTCTGTTGGTATGTATTGTTGCACTTGCTGCTTGTAGTAGTCCAATGCCTAAAAAGTCAGCGTCAAAAGCGCCACCTGAAACACAAGTTAAAACACCAATACCTCAATCAGAAAAACCAACATCAACGTATGGTGGTGGTTATTATTTGGATGATGGTCCTGGTGATCATGTATCAATAGATATAGATAGTATTCCTCATGCGGTTGTAAAAACAGAAGTGCCACTCAGCCGCGCCAA
>CAYQZK010000080.1:1444-8733 GCA_964422015.1 uncultured Methylotenera sp. | reverse complement strand
TAAGCGTATGAGTGCGAGTGCCTTTCTTGCCGCGCATGAGGTAAATGGATGGGTGTTTGTGTAATTTTTAACAAGATTTATACTTTAGTGGCGGCTAGAAGTTATGCGGTGTAAGAAGTCAGTGACCATGTGTGTAGTGTTACTGACTAAAGCCTCTCACTCACGCTTTAGATATTCTAGATAATCTATCAATTACGATGTATTATCCCTACAATATTTGTAATTAATTTGATTAAATGTCATTTGGTTTTACCCGAAAATCGGCGCATATAGGTTGCTGCCGTACTTCACATTTTTTTGGGGATACTTCGTGCTTTAGTCAAGCACAGTTTTAAGTGTCCTTTATGACTAAGATATATGTCGCTCACGTCCGAAAAATAGATAACGAAATTCAAACGGTCACTAGTCATTTGCAAGAGGTTGCCGCAATATGTAGGCAGTTGGCGAGTAAAGTGACTATTCCTCAAGCAGGTGAGTTGATTGGTCTTTTGCATGATTTTGGTAAATACAGCGAACAGTTTCAAAATTACATTCAGTCTGCGACAGGCTTGATAGATCCAGATATTGATCAATCTTACGTTGAAGCAAAATCTTTGAAAGGGAAAATTGATCATTCCAGTGCTGGCGCACAATGGATATGGCAAACCCTTAGACAATTTAACGATCCAAAAGTAGATTTATGCGCACAAATCATGGCGATATGTATTGCCTCTCATCACAGCGGTTTAATAGATTGTTTAAAACTTGATGGTACAAACGGTTTTAAGGATCGAATGGGAAAATCTGATGATTACACCCATCTAGAAGAATGCCAGCGAAATGCGGCTCCTGAAATCATCCAATATGCGCAACAATTAGCCGATAAAAATTTGCTGAGCGCGATGCAAAAGCAATTTGATCAATTAGCTACCTTAGCGAAAAGCCAGAATTCAACAATGATTTTTTGGTTTTACATCGGATTTTGGACACGATTTTTATTTAGTTGCCTCATTGACGCAGACCGGATTAATAGCGCTGATTTTGAAAATAGAGAACAAGCAAATTATCGAAATCGTCACTTAGACTGGACGATTGCTGTCGAACGGGTTGAGTGTTTTTTAAATCAATTTCCAGTCAATCAATCAATTGATTTGATTCGCCAACGTATTTCTGAAAATTGTAAAAAACGCGCTACTGATCCACAGGGTATTTACACGTTGACTGTGCCTACAGGTGGAGGTAAAACCTTAGCGAGTTTGCGTTACGCAGTAAATCATGCAAAGTCCCATCAATTAGAACGCATTATTTACGTTATCCCCTATACATCGATTATTGAGCAAAATGCAGATGTCATTAGAAAGGTGCTTGAAAAAGAAGGTGATTTATTACCTTGGATTTTAGAACATCACAGTAATCTTGAGCCAGAGGAACAAACATGGCATAGCAAATTAGCGTCTGAAAACTGGGATTCACCGATTGTTTTAACGACAATGGTGCAGTTTTTAGAAACTTTGTTTAGTGGTGGTACTCGCGGAGTTAGACGATTACATCAATTAGCGAATAGTGTGATTATTTTTGATGAAATCCAAACTTTGCCAATTCGTTGTACGCATTTGTTTTGCAATGCGTTGAATTTTCTTAGCACTCAAACTAAAACAACGATGCTTTTATGTACGGCAACCCAACCATTATTGGATAAACTCAAAGTAGCCGAAAAAGGTCAGTTGTTGCTATCGCAATCGTCAGAGTTAATGGATGATGCGCCCGCTTTATTTGAGCAACTCAAGCGGGTTTCAATTAGCGATAAAACCAAAAATCTTGGCTGGACTGAACAAGAAATAGTCGACTTGGCTTTGCAAGAATTTAACGAAAAGGGTAATTGTTTGGTCATCGTCAATACCAAGACCTGGGCGAGACAATTGTATTTACGTTGTATGGAGTCGGTTGATAAAGACAGTTTATTCCATCTCAGTACTAGCCAATGTGCAGTTCATCGACAAGCCTCATTTAACAAGATGCGTGCCAGATTAGATGCTGGATTGCCGGTATTGTGTTTCAGCACTCAATTAATTGAGGCCGGTGTTGATATTGATTTTTCAAGTGTGATTCGTTTTTTAGCGGGGCTAGATTCTATCGCTCAAGCCGCTGGCCGTTGTAACCGTAATGGCAGGCTATCAACAGCCACAGTGCATATTGTTAATCCATCGATTGAGCATATCGATCAATTAATCGACATCAAAATTGGTAAAGAAAACACTCAGCGTATATTAAGCGAAGTAGCGACTGAGAATCTACTGGAACTGAATGCTATGTCGCGCTATTTCAAATATTACTTTTACGACAGAGCTGATGAAATGAGCTATCCAGTCAATGATAAAGACATTGGTAACAGTTCGTTATTAAGTTTGCTCAGTGATAACAAAACTAATATTAATGCCGAGCAAGTGATGCAATTGCGTCACGCATTTATGACTGCCGGAAAAGCCTTTAAGGCTATTGATGCGCCAACACATTCGGTCATTGTACCTTATAACAATGAGGCTAAACAAATCATCACCACTCTATGCGGACTGAAAAAACAGTTTGATGCAAAAATCTATCGCGAATCTTTGAAAAAAGCGCAGAAGTTCAGCGTCAATGTGTTTTCAACCGATTGGAAAAAGTTGCTTGAACAAAAGGCCGTTATCGAAATAGGCGAGGGGGAAGGGGTTTATTGCCTAGATGATCCTTTTTACAGCCTTGATTTTGGCTTATCGACTGAAATTGTTGCCAAGCGCGAACTTAACTTGTTGTAAATCCACCTCATCAAAACCACAGAGGGAATCACGCAATGAAAAATAGCATCAGCTTTCGATTATGGGGGCGTTATGCTTTATTTACCGATCCTATTACCAAAATAGGTGGCGAAAAATGCTCATACCATGTGCCAACTTATGAAGCGATAAAAGGCGTACTCAAATCGATTTACTGGAAGCCTACTATCGTTTGGCATATTGATAAGGTGCGGGTGATGAAACCATTACGTACCCAGACCAAAGGCACTAAACCCTTGGTTTGGAATGGCGGCAATACCTTGGCAATTTACAGTTTTCTTCGTGACGTTGAGTATCAGGTCGAAGCGCATTTTGAATGGAATCTACATCGGCCAGAATTAGCCGCCGACAGAATAGACGGCAAGCATTACAGCATTGCGCAACGGATGTTGGAAAAAGGCGGGCGGCAGGATATTTTTTTAGGCACCCGTGATTGTCAAGCTTATGTCGAACCCTGTGATTTTGGAGAAGGCCAAGGCGCTTATGATCAGCTCGACGAATTGGCGTTCGGTTTAATGTTTCATAGTTTTGCTTATCCCGATGAAACTGGCAAAGACGCGCTTTACAGCCAGTTTTGGCAGGCCAAACTTAAAAACGGCATTTTGGAATTTCCCCGTTCTCAAGATGCTAGTTTGATTAGTCGATTAGTACGGCCTATGGATATTAAACCGTTTGGTGTCGGTACCAATTTGCAAAGTGTCGATGAAATGGAGAGTGAGCTATGAGTTGGCTAGAAAAACTTTATCAAACTTATGAAGCTGGCATCTTGTTGGATTTGCCGCAAGAGCAGCAATTGATGCCAACTAGCCATACCTCGGGAAATGCCCATATCAATATTGTCATTGATGGTGAAGGTAACTTCAAGCGTGCTGCTGTGTTGCCAGCAAAAACCCAAATTGTATTACCGGCTACTGAAAAATCAGCAAGTCGTAGTAGCGGTGAAGCGCCACATCCTTTAGCCGATAAAATCCAGTATGTCGCTAAAGATTATGCGGAGTTTGGTGGTATCAAAAAAGCCTATTTTGCTAGTTATCAGGCACAGATGTTGGCTTGGTGTCAGTCTGCTTATGCTCACCCTAAAGTTCAAGCGGTTTACCAATATATTAGCAAAGGTCGCGTTGTAGCGGATTTGGTTGAGCATAAAATTTTATTTATTGATGACAGTAAAGTTTTACTGACTCAATGGACTGAAAACAGCGATGTACCAACGATTTTTAATGGGAAAGTATTACCCAAAGAAAAAGGTGTTTTAGATCAAGGTTCAGCGATGGTTTGCTGGACAGTCGAACTGGCTGATGACCCTGCATCAGATATTTGGAAAGATCCAACTATTCAAGCGAGTTGGATGGCCTATGACAATCAAGATAGTGGAGAATCTGGTTTATGTTTTATCACTGGTGATATTCAAGCCCTTGCGACTAATCATCCAGCAAAAATTCGTCACTCCGGTGACAAAGCTAAGTTGATTTCATCGAATGACAGCAGTGGTTATACCTATCGCGGACGGTTTTTAGATCAAAATCAAGCGGCTGGAATGGGATTTGATGTTTCACAAAAAGCGCATAATGCTCTACGTTGGTTAATTGGTCGCCAAGGTTTTAGAAATGGTGATCAAGCTTATGTGTCTTGGGCGGTATCTGGCAAATCAATACCCGAACCGTTAGCCGACACTTGGTCATTTTGGGAGCAACCCATTACAACTCAGGAAAGTATTGAGCCAATTATTAGTATTGATCATGGTCGAGATATTGGTGAGTCTTATGCCAAAAAGCTCCGTCATTACATGGCGGGTTACGCCGCTAAGTTAGAAGCCAATGAGCAAATTATTGTGCTAGGTATCGATTCTGCAACGCCAGGTCGGATGAGCATTATTTATTATCGCGAGTTGTTGAGTAACGAGTTTTTACAACGGATAGAAAGTTGGCATCAGCAATTTTCATGGCCGCAACGTCATACGCAAACCATCCAAAACCAATCATCTAAAAAACCGCAAACTAAAGTCATTTGGCCGATTAGTACGCCAGTGCCAAGAGATATTGCAACTGCTGCTTATGGTGAAAACGCGGATGACAGTCTAAAAAAGAAAGTCATAGAACGTTTATTACCTTGCATCATTGATCAACAGGCATTTCCTATTGATTTGCTCGAGCAATGTGTACGCAAAGCCAGTAACCGTGTTGCTTACACCAGTGATAAACAATGGTTGTGGGATAAAAATCTCGCCATTGCCTGTGCGTTATACCGAGGTTTTTTCCATCGCCACCCCAACCCACATCAACGGAGAAATTATGCTATGGCACTAGAAGAAGACTATGCCGCGCGTGACTATTTGTACGGTCGATTGTTAGCAATAGCCGAACGTATCGAAGAAGTCGCCTTGAATATTAGTGGCGAAAAACGCCCAACAACAGCCGCTCGACAAATGCAACGATTTGCGGACCGGCATTTTGAAACTTGGCGCAATATTGAATTAGCTTTACAGCCTTATATGCAACGTTTACGGGTATCCCGTGCCGGATTTTTAACTAATCAACAAAAAGACATCGACACCATTAAAGCAATGTTTAACCGCAATGAGTTCACCAGTAAAGACAAGTTGTCCGGTGAGTTTTTGTTGGGTTATCACTGCCAGCGCCATTACTTTAAAAACAAACCTGAAACCATTGAAGATACTACAGACCAAGGAGACGCAGAATGACCGCATTAAGTCAAAAAATTGATTTCGCCATTATTTTTAGTGTGAAAAATGCTAATCCTAACGGTGATCCGTTAAACGGCAATCGACCCCGCAGTGATTACGATGGTTATGGCGAAATTACCGATGTTTGCCTTAAACGTAAAATTCGTGATCGTTTACAAACCGAAGGGCAAGCGATTTTTGTACAGTCGGATGAGAAAAAAACGGATGGCATGACCAGTTTAAAAAATCGTGCTGATGCAGATGCCCCGATAGGACTTGGTAAAGATGCGTTTAATCCAAAGAAAAATACAAAAGAACAAACCGTTCAATTAGCTTGTAATAAATGGCTGGATGTACGCAGTTTTGGTCAAGTATTTGCTTTTGGTAAAGAAGCGGATGCTGCGGGTGTATCTATCGCAATCCGAGGCCCTGTGACGATTCAATCCGCTTTTAGTATAGAACCTATTAGCATTACCAGCACTCAAATTACTAAAAGTGTGAATGGTGAGGGTGATGGTAGTAAAAAAGGCTCCGACACCATGGGCATGAAACACCGTGTTGATCATGCGATTTATGTGGTTTATGGCGCGATGACACCACAATTAGCTGAAAAAACAGGTTTTAGCGATGATGATGCGCAAACCATTAAATTAATTTTACCAAAATTATTTGAAGGTGATGCGTCATCAGCAAGACCCGAAGGTTCTATGGCGGTTATTAAGCTCATTTGGTGGCAACACAGTTCTAAATCAGGTCAATATTCATCGGCTAAAGTTCATCATTCATTGACGGTTAATCCTGATGGTAGTTATCAATTGAATAACTTAGGCGGCTTAACACCAGAAGAAATTGACGGCTTTTAGATAGTTAATGAACAAGCTCGAAACCATTTACCTTTCCCGCTTACAACACTACCTTTTCTGCCCAAGGCAATTTGCTCTCATTGAGTTAGAAGCGGTTTGGGTAGAAAATCAGTTCACGGCTGAAGGTCAAGTATTGCATAAGCGCGTGAATCAAGCTGATCAGCAAAAACGCGGTGACATTCGTACCTTTTGGGCGTTGCGTTTAGAGCATGGCGAATTAGGCATTGAGGGCGTTGCTGACGTAGTGGAATACCATCGACAACTTGATGGTTCTGAATTACCTTTTCCTATCGAGTATAAGCGCGGCAAACCCAAATCGCATCGCGCTGATGAGGTGCAGTTATGCGCTCAAGCATTATGTCTTGAATATATGGAGGGGCAAACCGTCAATGAGGGTGCTTTGTTTTATGGAGAGGTACGACGGCGACAAGCCATTGTTTTTGATGCCGCCTTGCGCCAACTTACCGTGGAAACCATTTTAGCCTGTCGTGACATTGTACAAACTAAAATGACGCCTAAAGCCATTTATCAAGTGAGTAAATGTCAGCATTGTTCTTTACTTGAACAATGCCATCCGCAAAAATTCACGCAATCGGCAGCAGTGTGGCTGAATCAGCAATTGCAGGGGAATTGAGTATGCGACCATTACGAAATGTAATTTATATTCAGACCCAAAACGCTTGGGTGCATAAAGATAATGACAATTTAGTTTTAAAAGTAGACGGTGAACTTAAAGCCCGCGTACCAATTCATAAATTACAGGGCTTAGTATGTTTTGGAGTAGTATCCATTTCGCCATATTTAATGGCGCATTGCGCAGAGAACGGCATTACCATTACTTATCTCAATCTATATGGTAAATATCTGGCCCGAGTTGAAGGTCCTGTTAGCGGAAACGTTTTGCTGCGACGCACTCAGCATTTAAGTGGCGCTAATATCGAAAAAAGTGTAGAC
>CAYQZK010000080.1:0-1434 GCA_964422015.1 uncultured Methylotenera sp. | reverse complement strand
CGAACGATGTTGACGGGTAAACTGCATAACCAACGTTATGTTCTTCGGCGTTATTTGCGTGATTATGCAGATAAAACCGAGTTGTCAGCAGAGCATCAACAGATGGTGACAGCTGAAAAACGTTTAACACGCTGTTTGACACAATTAAAAGACTGTCATGCGATTGATACGTTAATGGGGCGAGAAGGGGAGGCGGCTCAAGTGTATTTTGGTGTTTTTCAGCAATTGATACGCCAGTCAGATTTTCAGTTTGATGCGAGAAAGCGCCGACCACCGACCGATCCTGTTAATGCTTTATTATCATTTTGTTATACTTTGCTTACTCATGATTGCCGTTCAGCATTAGAAACGACGGGGTTAGATCCCGCCAGTGGTTTTTTGCATCAACTACGCAGTGGTCGACCTTCTTTAGCACTGGATTTAGCAGAAGAATTTAGACCAATGATTGATCGTTTTGTATTAGGGTTAATTAATAAACGTCAATTGGTAATTAAGGATTTTGAGTATTGGCAAAATGGTTCGGTCACTTTAAAAGAAGAGTCACGAAGAACTTTATTGGCGGCTTGGCAAGATCGCAAACAAAATAACTTAGTTCATCCGTGGTTTGAAGAGTCGGTTCCTATAGGCTTGTTACCTTGGTTGCAAGCACAAATCCTTGCGCGTTACTTACGAGGTGATTGTGATAGTTATGTTCCATTTTTATGGAAATAAGCAGGATAGCTTAACATGATGATTTTAGTGACTTATGACGTCAGTTTTAAAACCGAAAAAGGACCGAAGCGCTTGCGAAAAATATCAAAGCTGTGTCAAGTATTTGGACAGCGTGTACAGTATTCGGTATTTGAAATTGAAGTGGACATGGCTCAATGGACAAAATTGAAAGATGACTTGATTAATGCGATGGATCAACAAGAAGATAGTTTACGGATTTACTATTTGGGTAATCATTGGCAACGAAAAGTTGAGCATTTGGGTGCAAAGCAAGCTTTAGATTTAAATGGCTTATTGTTGATGTGATGCGAACCCAAAGTAAACATAAAAACACGGATACTTTCGCATTTTTTAACTTTATGATTTTAAATTGTTTTAGACTTTTTGAATGTCTGTAATAAAATGATTTATGTGGGATAGTAAACGATTCGCAATTTCTAGGTTATTTGCTCTTGGAATTCAATTGATTACTCCACCCCTGTCGCGCCCTTCACGGGCGTGTGGATTGAAACCAGTAAATAGCCCCAGTTAGCAAAGCATTTCCATGTCGCGCCCTTCACGGGCGTGTGGATTGAAACAAGACTTACTCAAACAGCATGACGGGATAGCTTGTCGCGCCCTTCACGGGCGTGTGGATTGAAACAGATAAGTTAAGTTATGATTACGGTAAATTATTGTCGCGCCCTTCACGGGCGGGTGGATTGAAACTGGGAGGTCATTAAT
>CAYQZK010000079.1:4136-8742 GCA_964422015.1 uncultured Methylotenera sp. | reverse complement strand
ATGGTATTGCTACTATCTAAATGATGATAACTAACAGCCTGTGCCAACACATTGAATTTTTGAGCTAAGCCCTCGTCATCCAAACCTGTGCCGCGTCCTACACAGTTCTCAATAGGAAAATCACATAAAACACTCATCAAACAACTTGCTGCTGAGGTGTTACCTATACCCATCTCACCGAAACCAAATACATTACAAGCCTCTGCAATTTGCTGATCAACAATAGCTACTCCTCTCGCAACCGCTAGTTCGCATTGGTCTGATGTCATTGCTGGTTCTAATAAAAAATTACGCGTACCTGTAGAAACTTTTGCATTAATTAAAGCACTGTTCGGAGGGAATTGATAATTCACACCACTATCAACCACCCGCAAACGCATATTATTTTGCGCAGAAAATACATTAATGGCAGCTCCGCCTTGCAGGAAATTCAACACCATTTGCGCTGTCACAACCTGCGGATAAGAGCTCACTCCCGCATCTACAATGCCATGATCACCAGCAAAAACTAGCATCGTCGGATTATTAAGCTGCGGCGTAAGTGTTTGCTGGATTAATCCAAGCTGTAAAGCTATTGTCTCCAACATACCCAATGAGCCTAAGGGCTTGGTCTTATTGTTGATTTTATTTAAGAGTGAATCGCGTAGCGATTGATTGGGTGGCGTAATATTAAAATTCATAGCCTACATTTTACATGCTTAAATAAAAAAGCCCGCTGGATGCGGGCTTAATTGAGATAATTTCAATATGACTTAAACGATAGTTCCTAAAAAGGAATGTCATCTTCAAAATCATCAAAGCCTGAACCGCTAGTCACTGGTTTAGCAGGCGCTTGCTTTGGTGAGGACTGATTAGCTGGAGCCTGATTAAAATCATCTGCCCCACTGCTTTGATCCATTCCACCATCATAACTGGCATTGGATCCACCTCCATCACGGCCACCCAACATCTGCATTTGATCAGCAATGATTTCTGTTGTGTAACGATCTTGACCTTCCTTAGTTTGCCATTTACGTGTTTGTAAACGACCTTCCACATAAACAGGGCGACCTTTTTTTAAATACTCGCCTGCAATCTCAGCCAGCTTGCGATACATCACAATATTGTGCCACTCAGTACGCTCTTGTTTTGCACCAGATTTATCTTTCCAATTATCCGTTGTAGCGATGCTAAAGTTACAAACTGCTTCACCATTCGGCATGTAGCGCACTTCTGGGTCACGCCCTAAATTACCGACCAATATCACTTTATTGACTGATGCCATTTTTATCCCCTCAACAATTTAAGCACTTGGGCTTCATCCCAATCATGCGATTTATCTAACTTCAATATCACGGTCTGCTCTTGTGGCAGAACTGCCACTTCAATCACACCCACAAGCTTTGCCAACTCCGACTTAAGCGCAAGCGCACTTTCAACGCTCATATCCACTGCTGTTTCAGCCATGGTATACATTTTAGTTCGTACTGCTGGTGGAGACTGCATTGAATAAGCCATCACTACCCATATCAACATCATCACGCTGCAAAAAATAAATACACTCGCAAAACCAAATGCATGTGACAAATAACCTCCCAAGGCACCACCAGTAAAAACACCTAATGATTGTGACGTATTATAAACGCCCATCGCTGTACCCTTTGCAGCTGCAGGTGCAATTTTACTAATTATTGATGGCAATGATGCCTCAAGAATATTGAATGCAATAAAATACAGAGTGAGTGAAGCAATAATCCCCCAAAAATTCTGAATTGAAGCAGAAAACATCAACTGTGCAAACAACATCAGGGATATAGCCCCAACAAATACCTGCTTCATTTTCGATTGCTTCTCAGCGTAAATAATGGCTGGCACCATGAATACGAACGAAGCAATCAACACTGGTAAATAAATATGCCAATGTTGATCAACTTCCATATGGCTTGATTTATTAATCGCAAAAGGTACCACCACGAACATCGCCATTTGAGCCGCATGTAAGGCAAAAATACCGTAATTAAGACGTAACAACTGCGTATTCTTGAGTACATCTTTCAGTTTGGCCGGAGCCGCACTCGCATCAGAATGATAATGGCTATGCACAGGCTCTGGCACCACAAACTTGACCACGGCAATTGCGGCTAAAGTAAGCAAGCCTGTCACTGCAAATATGCCTGGCACACCTATCCACTGATTAAGCAAAGGCCCGCCTACTAGTGAGAGCGCAAAAGCCACGCCTATCGTAGCACCTATAGTTGCCATTGCTTTCGTTCGGTGCTCATCACGTGTGAGGTCAGCCAACAGAGCGGTGACTACCGCAGAAACCGCACCCGCACCTTGAATCACTCGACCAAGAATAATTGCTTCAATATTTGGCGCTAGAGCTGCCACCATGCTGCCTACCGCAAAAATAGCCAGCCCTAAATAAATCACTGGTTTACGGCCAAACTTATCTGAAGCCATGCCAAACGGCAACTGGAACAGCGCTTGAGTCAGGCCATAAGCTCCCAAAGCCAAACCTATCATCAAACCACTTGGTTTATCAGGTAGCGTTGAAGCGTAAATGGCAAAAATTGGCAAAATAGAAAACATGCCAAACATCCGTAACCCGTAAATAGAAGCCAAACTCATAGTGGCGCGCACTTCGGTTGGAGTCATTTTTTCAGATGCAATTTCAGTAACGGAATAGTTTGATGGCTGATTCGATGAGGGCATTAACACTTAAACCTGAAAAATATTGAGCTAATTGCGCAAAAGTAGGTATATTAGCAGGTTGACTTAATTTTAGTAAAAGCATGATGGATTTCATCAAAATACGCGGTGCACGCACCCACAACCTCAAAAACATTTCTCTGGACATTCCACGCAATCAGTTGGTCGTGATTACGGGGCTATCAGGCTCAGGAAAATCATCACTCGCATTTGACACACTATATGCAGAAGGTCAAAGGCGCTATGTGGAATCGCTCTCCGCCTATGCTCGTCAATTTTTAGCACGCATGGACAAGCCTGATGTAGATTTAATTGAGGGCTTGTCCCCAGCCATTTCGATTGAGCAAAAATCTACGTCTCACAATCCACGCTCAACCGTAGGCACCGTGACTGAAATCCATGACTACCTGCGCCTGTTATATGCACGCGCTGGTGACCCAGAATGCCCAGAACACGCCATTAAGTTAGAAGCACAAACCGTAAGCCAAATGGTCGACCACGTACTATCGCTGCCAGAAGATACAAAACTGATGATCTTGGCTCCCGTAGTGAGCAATCGTAAAGGTGAGCAATTAGATTTATTTGATGATCTGAAAGCGCAAGGCTTTGTACGCCTGCGTATTGATGGCAAGATTTATGAAGTTGATGCCTTGCCGCAACTAGCAAAAACCACCAAGCATAACGTTGATGTCGTCGTTGACCGATTGAAGGTTAAACAAGACATGAAACAACGCATTGCTGAATCGTTTGAAACTGCCTTACGCCTTGCTGAAGGTAAAGCCATTGCAGTAGAAATGGATACTGACAAAGAACATCTATTCTCAGCCAAATTTTCATGCCCAGTGTGCGACTACTCACTTGCCGAATTAGAGCCGCGTTTATTCTCTTTCAACAACCCAATGGGCGCATGTCCAACATGTGACGGCTTGGGTAACACTAACTTTTTTGACCCAAAACGAGTGGTCGCCTTTCCACATTTATCTCTTGCCGCTGGCGCGATCAAAGGTTGGGATAGACGCAATCAGTTTTACTTTCAAATGCTCTCTAGCTTAGCGGTTCACTACAACTTTGACTTAGATACCCCCTTTGAAAAGCTTGAAGAGGCTACTCAAAACATTCTCTTGCACGGCAGTGGTAAAGAAGAAATTCCTTTTAAATACCTTAACGAACGTGGTGCATTTTTTCAAAAAACGCATACCTTCGAAGGTATTTTAAATAACCTCAAACGCCGTTATCACGAAACCGATTCATCTACTGTCCGTGAAGAGTTAGCAAAATACCTCAACACACAAACATGTACAGAGTGCGCTGGTACACGTTTGCGTAAAGAAGCACGCCACGTAAAAGTAGGCAACAAAAATATTCATCAGGTTTGTGAAGTACCCTTAAAGTTAGCGCTCACCTTCTTTAATACACTTGAACTAACTGGTTCCAAGCTGGCGATTGCAGACAAAATCGTTAAAGAAATCAGTAATCGCCTCAAGTTTTTAACTAATGTAGGGTTGGAGTATTTATCGCTTTCACGTTCTGCTGAAACGCTTTCTGGCGGAGAAGCTCAGCGCATCCGTTTAGCCAGCCAAATTGGTAGCGGCCTTACAGGCGTGATGTATGTGCTAGACGAACCCTCTATAGGCCTGCACCAGCGCGACAATGACCGATTATTAGACACGCTGAAACGTCTTCGTGACATTGGCAATAGCGTAATTGTTGTTGAACATGATCAAGATGCCATTATGGCGGCTGACTATGTTGTAGATATTGGCCCTGGTGCAGGTGAGCATGGCGGTAAAATCGTAGCCGAAGGCACGCCAGCTGAAGTATTAGCCAACCCAAACTCACTCACTGGTGTTTATTTAAGCGGCAAAAAACAGATCATCTACAACAAAAAGCGCACCGCACTAGAACCTGCGCGCTG
>CAYQZK010000079.1:0-4126 GCA_964422015.1 uncultured Methylotenera sp. | reverse complement strand
CAACAATCTTAAAGACGTGACACTGAAACTTCCCGTCGGTTTATTAAGTTGCATTACAGGCGTTTCTGGCAGTGGAAAATCCACGCTCAT
Source organism: uncultured Methylotenera sp. (assembly GCA_964422015.1). Taxonomy (GTDB): domain Bacteria; phylum Pseudomonadota; class Gammaproteobacteria; order Burkholderiales; family Methylophilaceae; genus Methylotenera. The sequence continues at coordinate 4,036 of CAYQZK010000079.1, read as the reverse complement.
TAACGACACTCTTTATCGCGTAGTGGCTCAACATTTATATGGTAGCAGCACGGAGCCTGCAGCTTTTGGTGAAATTGACGGCTTGGCGTTTTTCGACAAAGTGGTCGATGTTGACCAAAGCCCTATCGGTCGTACGCCACGCTCCAACCCAGCTACTTACACTGGCTTATTTACACCCATTCGTGATTTATTCGCAGGCGTTCCAGAAAGCCGTGTACGCGGCTATGGGCCTGGTAGATACTCATTCAACGTCAAAGGTGGTCGCTGTGAAGCTTGTCAGGGCGATGGTGTTTTACGTGTTGAAATGCACTTTTTACCCGACGTTTATGTGCCTTGCGATGTATGTAAAGGCCACCGCTACAACCGCGAAACCTTGGAAATTCAGTTTAAAGGCAAAAATATCCGCGAAGTTCTTGGCATGACAGTAGAACAGGCACACACCTTCTTTGCTGCCCAACCTGTGATTGCACGCAAACTTAAAACCCTGCTAGATGTCGGTTTAGGTTATATCACGCTAGGACAAAGCGCCACCACGCTTTCAGGAGGCGAAGCTCAACGCGTTAAATTGGCACTTGAGTTAAGCAAACGCGACACTGGTCGCACCTTGTACATCTTAGATGAGCCAACAACAGGCCTGCATTTTGCTGACATTCAACTACTGCTTGATGTGATTCATCGCTTGCGTGATGCAGGCAACACCATCGTCATCATTGAACACAATTTAGATGTCATTAAAACGGCAGACTGGATTGTTGATATGGGGCCTGAAGGTGGAGACGGTGGCGGCACAGTCATTGCAGAGGGCACGCCAGAACAAATCGCGTTATGCACTGGAAGCTATACCGCTAAATACCTTAAATCCATGCTCTAAATACCCGTGAAGATTTCTAAAAAATACAGCAGTCTACTGTTTGCATTTTTGATGTCATTGCTTATGGCAATGCTAATGTCCGGGGTATTAACAGCTCTATTTGCAGGGATTGACTCTCAATTTCTTGCTCATTGGATGCGCGCATTTACTCATGCTTGGCCGATCGCTTTTCCATCAATTTTAATCATTGCGCCATTAGTTAGAAAAATAGTTTCCACCCTTACTGGGGAATAATTCCAGCGACAAACTATCTAGGCACTTCATCTTGGTACTTCGGCCATACCCATACGAGCTTGAATTGTTGCAATGCGCCGATTTAAATACCGTGTATTGCTATGCTTATCATAAAAACGTGGATTAGGAATCATCGCTGCCAGCTTTGCCGCCTGACCACTACTTAACTTGGCTGCACTTGTTTTGTAATAATGTCTTGCCGCAGCCTCTGCACCAAACACACCATTTCCCCATTCGATGACATTCAAATAAATTTCTAGAATACGGCGCTTAGTCAGCAAGTTTTCCAACATGACTGTAATCACGGCTTCTTCAGCCTTGCGCCACGGAGTACGCTTAGTTGATAAAAACAAATTCTTAGCAAGTTGCTGACTAATCGTGGAGCCACCCGCAACAATTTTGCCTTTTTTTAAATTCTTCTCGTAGGCTTTTTGAATGCCTTCCCAATCAAAACCTTCATGATCTAAAAATTTTGCATCTTCAGAAGCAATTACCGCTCGCTTAAGATTATTCGATATTTTTGCATAATCTACCCACCGATATTTCAACTCAGCATCGGGGCGCTTCTCTTGAATCACCTCCAATCGGTCTTCCATAAATGCACTTGAGGATGGATTAAACTTAATCCACCAACAAATATGCAGAAATATCCAAAGTTGATACAAAAAAAGCAAAGCAAAAAAAACAGCGAATCCTCGCGTCACATATCCGCCAAAACGGATAGGCTCGGCATCAACTTTATTATTTAATAGCCAATCAATCATTGCTTAATGAGTCTTAAGATACAGGTAAATTTCTGATGGCTTGCATCACACTTTGCGTTTCTGGCCGCACACCTCGCCATACAAAAAAGGCTTCTGCTGCTTGTTCAATCAACATTCCTAAACCATCGGCTACTTGTGCGCCCTGACGCCGTGCCATTGCCATAAAAGGTGTTTCTTTGCCATACATCATGTCATACGCCAACGCATTTGGCGCAAAAATAGTAGGTGGCAACGGCAACTCGGCATCACTTAGCCCTGTTGAGGTTGCATTAATCACGATATCAAATGTTTTTCCAGCCAAGTCTTCAAAAGTAGCAGCCGTCGCATTTTTATTGCCCGCTTTTTTTGCCATTTGAGTGGCTTTATTTAAAGTACGATTCACAATCACCAGAGAAGCAGGATTGCAAACCAAAATCGGCTGCAGCACACCTTCAGCCGCACCACCAGCCCCTATCAACAATACTCGCTTCCCCTTAATTGGCACTTTAATATTCTGCTCGATATCTCGAACGATGCCGGCACCATCGGTGTTGTCTCCTACAATACCTGAATCACTAAAAATCAAAGTATTTGCTGCACCGGCAAATTGAGCGCGTGGCGTAAGCTGATTTGCCAATTGAAACGCCTCAAGCTTGAAGGGCACGGTAACATTCACTCCCTTAAAACCGAGTCCACACAACTCCTGCACTTTGGCTGAAAATCCATCTAAAGGTGCCAGTACACGATCGTAACTCATGGTCTGATCGGTTTGCTTTGCAAAAGCCTGATGAATTATTGGCGACTTACTATGCGCAATAGGGTTACCAATGACGGCATATTGATCAATCATTACTGAATTATTCCTTAGTTCGTCCAAGGCAAGCCAGCAAATTTCCAGCCGTTAATTAATGTACGTTGCTTCAGTTGGTTCGCCTCACCCTCAAAGCCTTCTAGCATATTGTAGACCTGAGTAAAACCTAACGATGTAGCAACCGTAGCGGCATTATGCGAACGCCCGCCTGTACGGCACATAAAAATGAGTGCTTGATTTTTATCTACACCCTTTTGACTTAACTGTTCAGCCAAATGCTTAGAAAAATCTGGATTAGCAACCATGCCAGGATACGTCGCCCATTCAACATTAAGCGCACCTGGTATACGACCCACTAGCTCCAACTCAGCATGAGTCCGCACATCAATCAGAACCGCCTGCGAATTAGCCTGCAAAACAGAAAACGCTTCACTAGGCAGCAAAGCTCCCGTGTAAGAAAATTTGTTTTCTTCACTACGCTTATGCGCTAGCTCTAAAATTTCTTGCAAATTACTCATACGATAACTTCCTTAACTTTAAAATTGAAAATTAATACATTCTTACCACTCGTTTATTATGGCTATTAAAAATCCATCTCAGAAAGTATAGCTGTAAAACTCAGAAAAATGCCACTCATGCAACATTTCACATTAGCACCAATTTGGTGCATTAAAATATCAATATGCACCAATTAAGAGCCTATTTTTAGATGAGGTTTTCGACTGCCCACAAAAAAGCCATGTTTTAGTCTTTTCAGGATGGCACGTTTCCTGCTAATCTACTACGTTGAATTTTTTTGTTTTATCCAACTTTATATTCTAACCCACACCTTTTTAGGAGATTCTGATGTCAGTGGCTAATGTAATGAAAATGGTAAAAGAAAATGACATTAAATTTGTCGATTTTCGTTTTACTGACACACGCGGTAAAGAGCAACACGTAACAGTGCCTGTTTCTCACTTTGATGAATCAAAATTTACAGAAGGCCACGCATTTGACGGCTCTTCAATCGCTGGCTGGAAAGGCATTCAAGCCTCTGACATGCAATTAATGCCTGATGCTTCAACTGCAAATATCGACCCATTCATGGACGAGCCAACACTAATTTTGACTTGTGACGTTGTTGACCCAACAGACGGCAAAGGTTACGAGCGCGACCCACGTTCATTAGCTAAACGTGCCGAGGCTTACTTAAAAGCTTCTGGCTTAGGCGACACCGCTTATTTCGGTCCAGAACCAGAGTTCTTCATTTTTGACGGCGTGCGCTGGAGTACGGAGCCGAACAATACCTTCTACGAGATGGAAGAGTACGAAGCGCCCTGGAACAGTGGCGCCAAGCTCGAAGGCGGCAACCGTGGACACCGTCCTACCGTCAAG
>CAYQZK010000078.1:0-9144 GCA_964422015.1 uncultured Methylotenera sp. | reverse complement strand
TCACTTTCGCGTAGTGTTCTTACCTAACGTGGACGATTTGACTGAGGCGATTAAACGCATCGCTCGGTTCCTAGAAAATTATAGAAAAAAATATGGGGCAAAAGCTTGAAACAGTTAAATGTAGGAATTTTGGGCTTAGGTACAGTGGGTGGTGGTACCTATAGAGTGCTGAAGCGTAATGCGGCTGAAATTACTCGCCGTACAGGCCTGTCGATTAATGTTGTGCAAGCAGCGGATAGAAATTTAGAGCATGCACAAACAGTGACTGGTAATGCTGCAATAGTGACTGATGATGCTTTTGCTGTAGTGAATAATCCCGCAGTGGATGTTGTAGTGGAACTGATTGGAGGCTACACATTAAGCAAAGAGTTGGTGCTGAAAGCTATTGCTAATAAAAAACATGTAGTAACCGCCAATAAAGCACTGATTGCTCTACATGGCAATGAAATTTTCGCTGCAGCAAAAGCGAATAATGTGATTGTGGCATTTGAGGCTGCTGTGGCTGGTGGTATCCCAATCATTAAAGCACTGCGTGAAGGTTTGGGTGCGAATCGTATTGAATGGGTAGCGGGCATTATTAATGGCACGACGAACTTTATTCTGACCGAAATGCGTGACAAAGGTCTGAATTTTTCTGATGTATTAGGTGAAGCGCAACGTTTAGGTTATGCGGAAGCTGACCCAACCTTTGATGTAGAGGGTATTGATGCTGCACATAAGTTGACCATTATGTCTGCGATTGCCTTTGGTATGCCCATGAAGTTTGAGCAAGCTTACACAGAGGGTATTACCAAACTACAACAGGTTGATATTAAATACGCAGAAGAGCTAGGTTATCGTGTCAAATTATTGGGTATTAGCAAGCATACTGATCAAGGTGTTGAGTTGCGTGTACATCCAACGCTTATCCCTGAGAAGCGTTTAATTGCCAATGTAAATGGTGCTATGAATGCTGTAGTTGTGAAGGGTGACGCCGTTGGCCCTACGCTTTATTATGGCGCTGGCGCTGGTGCGGAGCCAACGGCAAGTGCTGTAGTGGCTGATTTAATGGACGTCGCGCGTTTGATTGACGCAACCAGCGCGCAACGAGTGCCTTATTTAGCATTCCAGCCAGATCAAGTGCAGGATTTGCCAATATTGCCGATTGACGAAGTGAAAAGTGCTTATTACTTACGTTTGCGCGCTAGTGATAAACCTGGTGTGTTGGCTGATGTGACCAAGATTCTTGGTGATCGTGGTATTTCAATTGATGCAATGATGCAAAAAGAGCCGGATGAAAGTGAGACAGAGGCCGACATTGTGATTCTGACCCATATTACGGTAGAGAAAAACATGAATGCGGCCATAGCAGCAATTGAAGCGCTTTCGGCTATTACGGGTAAGGTTGTCCGTATCCGTATGGAAGAGCTTTCTAAATAAATTTAGAGTTAAAGATATCTATGAAATACATTAGTACTCGCGGGCAATCACCTGCTTTAAGTTTTAGTCAGATTTTACTTGGGGGCCTAGCTCCAGATGGTGGCTTGTATCTGCCTGAAATGTATCCGCAGATTAGTGATGCTGATTTAACAGCAATGCGTAATATGACGTATGCGGAATTAGCCTACGCAATATTGTCGCGATTTGTGGATGATATCCCTGCTGATGATTTAAAGTCGATTATTAATAAAACTTATCGTGCTGATGTTTACCAATATACTCGTGCTGGCCAGAGTGCTGCAGATATCACGCCTACGCTTAAGCTAGAAGATCACTTGTATTTGTTAAGCCTTTCTAATGGCCCCACTTTAGCCTTTAAAGACATGGCAATGCAGTTGCTGGGTAATTTGTTTGAGTATGTGCTGACGAAAGAAGGTAAGACCACCAATATTTTAGGAGCAACTTCTGGCGATACAGGATCAGCGGCTGAATATGCGATGCGTGGAAAAAAAGGTATTCGCGTGTTTATGCTGTCGCCACACAAGAAGATGAGCCGTTTCCAAACCGCGCAGATGTTTAGTTTGCAAGATGATAATATTTACAACATTGCCGTGAACGGTGTGTTTGATGATTGTCAGGATATGGTGAAAGCAGTTTCTAATGACGCTGCTTTTAAATCTGAATATAAAATCGGTGCTGTAAACTCTATTAACTGGGGTCGCATTGTTGCCCAGGTAGTGTATTACTTTAAGGGTTATTTAGCAGTTACGCAGAACAATGCACAAAAAGTCAGCTTTGCTGTGCCATCAGGTAATTTTGGTAATGTCTGTGCAGGCCATATTGCCCGTATGATGGGCTTACCGATTGATCAACTTATTGTAGCGACGAACGAAAATGATGTGTTAGACGAGTTCTTTAAAACAGGGGTGTATAGCCCACGTGGCTCGGCTAAAACTTACCATACCTCTAGCCCATCAATGGATATCAGTAAAGCTTCTAATTTTGAGCGTTTTGTTTTTGATTTGGTTGGGCGTGATAGTGATAAAACACGTGCGTTGTGGAATAAGGTCGATAGTGGCAGCAGTTTTGATTTAAATGCTGAAGGCTATTTTGCCAAGATTGCTGACTATGGTTTTATTTCTGGTAGCAGTGGACACGCTAATCGCATGCAGACCATTCGTGAAACTAAAGAGAAATATGGTGTGGTGGTAGATACGCATACGGCTGATGGACTTAAAGTTGCGTTGCAGTATTTCGATAAAAAAACGCCGATGGTAGTGTTAGAAACTGCATTGCCAGCAAAGTTTGAGGATTCTATTATTGAAGCATTGGGCGAAGCACCAGAGCGCCCAGCTGCATTAAATGGTATTGAGGCATTACCGCAGAAATTTACGGTCATGGAAGCTGATTCAGCGGCTATTAAACAATTTATTGTTGAAAAAACGAGTTAAATCATATGCAGGTTTATCACGACTTACTGAACCATGTATTGCAGCATGGTCATAAAAAAGAAGACCGTACTGGAACTGGAACGCTTTCAGTATTTGGCTATCAAATGCGCTTTAACTTGGCAGAAGGTTTTCCTTTGCTGACGACAAAAAAAGTACACCTCAAGTCTATTATTCATGAGTTGCTATGGTTTTTGCAGGGCAGCACTAACATTAAATATCTTAAAGATAACGGTGTCAGTATTTGGGATGAGTGGGCTGATGCACAAGGTAATTTAGGGCCAGTATATGGCTATCAGTGGCGTAATTGGCCTAAGCCTGATGGGACGCACATCGACCAGATCACGCAAGTGATTAATGCGATTAAAAAGAATCCTGATTCGCGTCGTTTGATTGTTTCTGCTTGGAATGTTGCTGATGTTGATCAAATGAAACTGCCACCATGTCATGCTTTTTTCCAGTTCTATGTGGCGGATGGTAAGCTTTCATGTCAGCTTTATCAGCGCAGTGCGGATATCTTCTTGGGTGTGCCATTTAACATTGCATCTTATGCATTGCTGACCATGATGGTTGCGCAGGTGTGTAATTTAAAGCTTGGTGATTTTGTGCATACCTTAGGCGACGCACACATTTATTTAAACCATTTAGACCAAGTGAAAGAGCAATTATCACGCTCACCACGTGCTTTACCTGTGATGAAAGTTAATCCTGCTGTAAATGATATCTTTGGCTTTAAGTTTGAAGATTTTACCTTGGAAAATTACGATCCATATCCAGCAATTAAAGCACCAGTAGCGGTTTAATGCAAAATCTCTCTATTATCGTAGCCATTGCTAATGATGGTGTCATTGGACATAACAACACTTTGCCGTGGCATTTGCCCGAAGACTTAAAGCGCTTTCGTGCCTTGACTACGGGTCATCACATCATCATGGGTCGAAAGACTTATGAGTCACTCGGGCGATTATTACCAGGGCGGACTACTGTTATTGTCACGCGGAATACTGATTATAAAGTTGAAGGTGCATTAATCGCTTATTCACTTGAGGCCGCTATAACTTTGTGTAAAGGCGATGATGAAGCTTTTCTCATAGGTGGTGCAGAGCTTTACCAGCACGGACTTGATTTAGCGAATAAGCTCTACGTGACTGAAATCGGGTTGGAAGTGGAAGGTGATGCACACTTTCCAGCGGTAGATAGCCATCAATGGCAAGAAAGTGCGCGTGAAGCGCATGTTTCAGAGAAAGGCTTAGCTTTTAGCTATGTTACTTACTTGCGTAAGTAACATAGCATAGCAATTCATCCATTTATTTAGTTCTGTTCCACGCAGTCTACGTAATAAACAGCTTTACCATCGACCATTTGTTTCACTAAGCCGTGGTTGTCCGTTTCAAAGCCAGGGAATTTTTCATTGAATTCACGGGCAAATTTGAGGTAGTCCACAATAATTTTGTTGAATTGTTCGCCAGGAATTAGTAGTGGAATGCCAGGCGGGTAGGGTGTTAGTAGCACTGCAGTTACGCGGCCTTCAAGGTCATCAATAGGCACTCGATCAATTTTACGATGCGCCATTTTGGCGAATGCATCGGTTGGTTTCATCGCGGGCACCATGTCAGATAAGTACATTTCGGTTGTTAGGCGTGCAACGTCATTGGCTTTATAGACCTCATGAATCTGCGTACATAAGTCTCTTAAGCCTACGCGTTCATAACGAGGGTGTTTTTGTACAAACTCAGGAAGAACTTTCCACAGTGGTTGGTTCTTGTCGTAGTCATCTTTAAATTGTTGTAGGGCAGCTACCATAGTATTCCAGCGGCCTTTGGTGATGCCGATGGTGAACATGATAAAGAATGAATACAGTCCTGTTTTTTCAACAATAACACCGTGTTCAGCAAGGTATTTAGTGACAATTGCTGCAGGGATGCCGAATTCATCGGAAAAGTCACCATGAATATCCAAACCTGGAGTAATGATAGTGGCTTTAATCGGGTCCAGCATATTAAAGCCTTCAGCTAGATTACCAAAGCCGTGCCAACTTTCATTGGCTTTCAGCATCCATGCCTCACGCTCTTCAATGCCTTCTTCTGAAAGGTCATTAGGACCCCAGACTTTGAACCACCAATCTGCACCCCATTCTTCATCTACCTTACGCATGGCACGGCGGAAGTCTAAGGCCTCCATAATGGACTCTTCAACTAAAGCCGTACCACCAGGTGCTTCCATCATGGCTGCGGCAACATCACAACTTGCAATAATGGAGTATTGCGGGCTGGTTGAAGTGTGCATGAGGTAGGCTTCGTTAAATACATCGCGGTCAAGCTGTATGCCTTCTGCATCTTGTACTAGGATTTGTGACGCCTGGCTTAGACCAGCAAGTAGTTTGTGTGTAGATTGTGTTGAAAACACCATGCTTTCTTTACAACGTGGGCGATCTGCACCAATCGCATGGTAATCACCATAAAAGTCATGGAAAGTCGCGTGTGGTAACCATGCTTCATCAAAATGCAGGGTATCAATCTTACCATCAAGCATTTCTTTGATTTCTTCTACGTTGTACAACACGCCATCGTAGGTGGATTGGGTAATAGTGAGCACACGTGGTTTTGCATTTTTATCTGTGGCAAAAGGATTCCGTGCAATTTTCTTTTGAATGTTTTCCCAGACAAATTCACTTTTTGGAATTGGGCCGATAATGCCAAAGTGATTACGTGTTGGCATCAAGAACACAGGGATTGCGCCAGTCATAATGATAGAGTGCAATACTGACTTATGGCAGTTGCGATCTACAACTACAATATCACCAGGTGCTACGGTTGAGTTCCATACGATTTTGTTTGAAGTTGAAGTGCCATTTGTCACAAAATACAAGTGATCACAGTTGTAAATACGTGCTGCATTGCGTTCAGAAGCTGCAACAGGGCCTGTGTGATCAAGTAATTGCCCCAGTTCATCTACAGCGTTACACACATCAGCACGTAACATGTTTTCACCAAAAAATTGATGGAACATTTGGCCGACTGGGGATTTTAGGAATGCTACTCCACCAGAGTGGCCTGGGCAGTGCCATGAATATGAGCCATCTGCTGCATAATGGGTAAGTGCTTTGAAAAATGGCGGTGGTAGGCTGTCTAAATAAGCTCTGGCTTCACGAATAATTAAGCGTGCTACAAACTCTGGCGTATCTTCATTCATGTGAATAAAGCCGTGCAGTTCACGCAACACATCATTTGGAATATGGCGAGAGGTACGTGTTTCACCGTGCAGGAAAATAGGAATTTCTTCGTTACGGTGGCGAATTTCAGCTACAAACTTGCGTAATTGCTCGATGGCTTCTGGTTTTTCTTCAATGAACTCTTCGTCATCAATTGAAAGAATAAACGCAGAAGCGCGACTTTGCTGTTGTGCAAATGAGGTCAGGTCACCATAACTGGTTACACCTAATACTTCAATGCCTTCCTCTTCAATGGCTTTAGCAAGCACTCGTATACCTAAGCCAGATGAGTTTTCAGAGCGAAAGTCTTCGTCGATAATGACATGGAAAGCGGAATTTCATTCAAATGCCTTTATAAATTTATCTTGAGCGTGAGTTGCACCATCAAATTTTCGGTAATGTTACGCCGACTTGTCCCTGATATTTACCACCACGATCTTTGTAGCTTGTTTCACAGATATCGTCTTCATCAGCTTCGAAGAACAATACTTGTGCGCAACCTTCATTGGCATAGATTTTGGCGGGCAATGGGGTGGTGTTGCTGAACTCCAGCGTTACATAGCCCTCCCACTCAGGCTCAAATGGGGTGACGTTAACGATAATGCCGCAGCGTGCGTAAGTCGACTTTCCTAAGCAAACTGTAAGCACATTCCGTGGAATACGGAAATATTCTACAGTGCGAGCTAATGCAAATGAATTAGGGGGAATGATGCAGTAGTCTGCATTGACTTCCACGAATGAATTCGGGTCAAAGTTTTTAGGGTCAACAATGGTGCTATTAAGATTAGTGAAAAGCTTGAATTCTTTAGAGCAACGGATATCGTAACCGTAACTAGACGTGCCGTAAGAAACCATGCGTTCGCCTTTTGCATTTTGCTTTACTTGATTAGGCTCAAACGGCTCAATCATGCCGTGTTGTTCTGCCATGCGACGTATCCATTTGTCTGATTTTATGCTCATAATTGATTACTTTTCAACTTGTCAAAATAAGGTAAAAAGCGGAGTTTTAGCTCCGCTTTTAATAAGTGCAAATAATAACAACAAATCTTGCTTTGTTAGTATTTTTTTAGGCGACTTCTAATGTTTATCTCCACCCAGTTCAATGCTGTAACGCCAGAATTGATCTTGAGATTCGAAAATTACGCTTGATTCGCGTGGATCGCGGTTGCCAGCAGGGTATTGATGCACTGGAGATTTATCTTCTGCCCATGCTTTAACAATTGGATCAATTAAGCGCCACTGTGCTTCAACCTCACTGATATGCAGGTAGAGAGACGGGTCGCCTTCCATCAGGTTAAGCATGAGTGATTCATAAGAGTCAATGGTTTCATCACCCTGTTGGCGTTGAGGAGCATCAACACTTAATGTGCGTGTTGCAATATCCAAGCCTGGAATTTTTGATTCTATTTCCATTTTGACGCATTCGCGTGGTTGAATATTCATGGTCAGCCAGTTTTGATGTTGACCTTCCACTAATTGCATTGGTGCTTTTTTGAAGCGAATCGAAATTGCGGTATTGCCTTCATGCATACGTTTTGCAGTACGCACGTAGAACGGAACACCTTTCCAACGCGGATTGTTGATAAATAGTTTAAGTGCGGCATAAGTTTCGGTATGGCTTTCAGTGATGCCGTCTCTAGCAAGCTCTTCAAGATAGCCGTGTACGTTTTCACCATGACCATCACCGACGCAAACACGGCCAGCAGCATACTGAGCGCGGAAAGCATGTTTATTAATTTTGCCGACTGGAATTGGCTCAATCGATTCCAGTAGTTTGATTTTTTCAGCACGAATACTTTCAGGGCTTAAGTCTTTTGGTTGCTCCATTGCAACTAATGCCAAGGTTTGTAGTAAGTGACTTTGTACCATATCACGTAAGGCACCAGTGCTATCGTAGAACTGGGTGCGGTCACCTACACCAAGTGTTTCATTGTTGGTGATTTGTACATGGTCGATGTATTGGTTATTCCAAAGCGGCTCAAACATTGTGTTGGTGAAACGAGTGAGCATAATGTTTTGTAATGCTGATTTACCCAAGTAGTGGTCAATGCGATAGATCTGACTTTCTTTTAGGTGTTTCGTCAGGTCAGCTTGCAAAGCTTGAGCACTAGGTAAATTGGTGCCAAATGGTTTTTCAATCAATACTCGGCGCCAGTATTTGCTCTCATCTAATAGGCCTACACCTGAAAGCTGAGCTACGATGGTTGAAAAGTCGGTTGGACGGACTGATAAGAAGTAAGCTAAATTTTGTGGGAATACAGTTTCATCTGCTAATTTAGCCTGCATTTTTTTGAATGCATCAGGATCCGTTGGTGGGTTAGAGTGATAGTGGGTGCGTGCGATAAAACGTTCGAATACTTTTTCGTCGTAGCCGTTTTTGAACTTAATGTCCAACATGTTTTTAACTTCGGCCTGCCAAGCTTCACGTGATAATTCACCACGACCTACTGAAAGAATTACCATGTGGTCTGGTAGGCGTCCTGCAGCATCCAAGCGAAATAAGCCTGGCATCAATTTGATGCGAGATAAGTTTCCGCTAGCGCCAAATAACACCAGAGTACAAGGGTCAATTTTTTTCATAATCGAAAAACCTTAAAATAAATAATTAAAATCAAACCTAAAATAAATTTAGGTGAAAAGCTTAAGGTCTTATCTTGAGGATACGACCATTTTGTAACTTTACGTCTTAGTGACGGCTTTCTGCTGGCGCGCTATCTGCAACAACATTTAAATCGCCCCAACCTAAACGGCGGTGGAACAACTCTAGTAATAAGCCCCAGCTTTGTAGTGCTAATGCTGGATCATAACGGTGGCCTTCATCACGCATAAAGGCGTGTTGACCATTAAATTCATGCCAAGTGTAGTTGGCGCCAACTTCTTCAAGACGTGCTTTAATCAGATTGCGGCCTTCGAGTGGGACGTGTGGGTCTTGGCGACCCCAGATGTGGAGTAATTCACCTTTAATGTCGCCAGCGCGGTCTAATGAGTTGTCATTTTTGCCTAAACCCAAACTACGTTTGTGAATGTCTGTTGCATAGAAGCATGTTGTTGCTAAAACGTCAGGGT
>CAYQZK010000077.1:6757-9331 GCA_964422015.1 uncultured Methylotenera sp. | reverse complement strand
CATAACGCTACAGATGGTCGCGCACGTGGTTTGCATGGGCGAGGTTTTTTGCAGAATCTTGAAATGAACTATGAACAATTTCGCATGAATGGAAAATTGCCGGCGACTTTTGAGGTGGTGTATGGTCATGCGTGGCGTGGCAAAGACAAGCCTAGTCTGGGCGATGGTGTGATGCCGATTACTTTCAAATCTAGAAATACTTAATACGCGCTATGGCAAAGTCGTATTTTGTTGTCGGCACAGATACCAACGCAGGTAAAACTTATATAGCCACTGCATTAGTTAAACATTTTGTGCAGCAAGGTTTGCACACGGTTGGAATGAAACCCGTTGCCTCTGGGTGTGCCGTAAACTCGCTCGGCGAGCTTGAGAATGAAGATGCTGTAGCTTTAAGCCAAGCCAGCAATGTGATTGCCCCGCTCAATCTTACCAATCCTTATCGTTTTGCACCGGCGATTGCGCCACACATAGCTGCTGAGTTGTTGGGTGTTGCTGTGGATTTGCAAGTGATTACTGAGGCGTATCAGCAATTATGTGACTTAGCAGAAGTTGTTATTGTTGAAGGTGCTGGTGGTTTTCTTGTGCCGATGAATGCCACAGAAACGATCGCTGACTTAGCGATTAAGCTGAATATTCCGTTAGTTTTAGTTGTGGGAGTGCGGTTGGGCTGTATTAACCATGCGTTATTAACAGTAGAAGCGATTCAAGCGCGAGGCCTCAAATTGGCAGGTTGGGTTGCTAATCAGATTGACCAGAATATGCCTAACTTTGATGAGAATGTGCAGAGCTTGCAACAGCGTATAGCAGCACCTTGTTTAAGTGTGGTGCGCTGGCAGGGTGAACTATCTCTAGATAAGACGGCGCTTTGATGAAGTATGAAAGTAGCATTTGTTGGTTTCGCCGAGATTTGCGCTTGCATGACCATGCGGCGCTATATCATGCGCTTAAGCAAAGTAAGGCTGTGCACTGTGTATTTGTTTTTGATACGGATATTCTCGATCAATTAGTGAATAAACAAGATCGTCGCATTGAGTTTATTTGGCACAGTGTAAGAGAGTTGCAACTTGAATTGCAAAAACTGGGCAGTACCTTGCGTGTCTTACATGCTTCGGCAAAGGAAGCCATTCCCATCTTAGCTAAGGAGTTGAAAGCGCAAGCGGTTTTTTGTAATCGTGATTACGAGCCCAACGCAGTGTTACGTGATTCTGCGGTTGAGAAATCTTTAGCGCAAGCTGATATTGATTTGCATAGCTATAAAGATCAGGTGATTTTTGAACAATCAGAAATACTGACCGCTACAGGAAAATTTTTTAGCGTTTTTACTCCTTATAAAAATGCTTGGCTTAAAAAGTTAGATGATTTTTATCTGCGCGCTTATCCTACACAGCGCTATTTTTCAGCCTTAGCGCAAACTGCTGCAACTGAAATGCCAAGTTTAGAGGTTTTAGGTTTTGAACCGACCAATTTGCTAAAAATGGCCTTACCCATTGGCGCGTCAGGTGCTGAGAAACTATTTACGGATTTTATGCAGCGCATTGCGGCTTACCAAGAGGCTCGTAATTTTCCCTCCGTTAAAGGGGTGTCTTACCTTTCAACACATTTGCGCTTTGGCACAATATCAATACGCCACCTTGCCGCTCAGGCTTATTACACAGGGGGTGCTGGCGCTCAAACATGGTTAAGTGAATTGATATGGCGTGAGTTTTATCAAATGTTATTGCATCATCATCCACAATTGGCGCAGGGGCAGGCTTTTAAGGCGCAATTTAACAATATTCCATTTGAAAATGATGCGACTAAATTCTCTGCATGGTGCGAGGGAAGAACGGGCTACCCGTTAGTGGATGCAGCGATGCGCCAAATTAATCAAACTGGCTATATGCACAATCGTTTGCGTATGGTTGCGGCGTCGTTTTTAGTCAAAGATTTGCATATTGATTGGCGTTGGGGAGAGCGTTATTTTTCGCAACATTTGTTAGATTTTGATTTGGCCGCCAATAATGGCGGCTGGCAATGGTCAGCTTCTACTGGGTGCGACGCACAACCATGGTTTCGTATATTCAACCCCATTACGCAATCTGAAAAGTTTGATGGGCAAGGTAAGTTTATTCGACGCTATGTGCCTGAATTGGCGAGTTGTGCAGATAAATGGATACATGCGCCGTGGTTGATGCCTGCACACGAGCAGGAGCGCAGCGGTATTGTTATTGGTCAGCATTATCCTGCACCTATCGTTGACCATGCGGCGGCTAGAATTAAATCTTTAGCACTCTATCAAGCGGCGAGTGGATGAAATCCGTCAGCTTAAATCTTTAGCAAAGCCTCAAACTCATCAACTGGCACAGGCTTGCTGAATAAATAGCCTTGATAATAGGTGCAACCGTTATCTAGCAACATCTGCCGTTGCTCTTCAGTCTCAACGCCCTCAGCAATGACGTTAATATCCAAGCTATGCGCCATGGTAATGATGGTGCGTACAATCGCTCTGTCACTACTATCCGTCACTAGGTCACGCACAAACGATTGGTCTATCTTCAATTGATTGAGCGGTAGCTTTTTAAGATATTGCAATGA
>CAYQZK010000077.1:0-6657 GCA_964422015.1 uncultured Methylotenera sp. | reverse complement strand
CCGATAGGTAAAATGAGACCAGATTCTTCCGCCAAGGGAATAAAGTTAAATGGTGAGATCATGCCACGTTCTGGATGTCGCCAACGAATTAAGGCTTCTGCACCTAATGCCTGGCCGCTACTACCCACCTGTATTTGGTAATGCAATTCAAATTGGTTTTGTGCAATCGCTTTGCGAAGTTCTTTCTCCATATCTGCACGGTTAGCAATTGCTTCTTGCATTTTTGGGTCAAAGAATCTTAAGGTATTTCGCCCTTCAGTCTTAGATTGATACATGGCAATATCTGCTTGCTTTAATAGTTCTTCAGACCCTTGATCGTGCCCATTGAATAATGTGGCGCCAATGCTAGGGGTACTGTGATGTGAATGCGTGTTGAGCTGATAGGGTTGATTGAGTGCGAGCAGAATTTTTCCAGCAATATCTTCGGTTTGCGCTGCAGCTTCAATGCCTTTTTCGCTTAGATCTTCTAGTAACACCACAAACTCATCGCCACCTAAACGGGATACGGTGTCACCTTCTCGCACGCTTGCCGTTAAGCGTGTGGCAACCTGTTGTAGTAGTAAGTCACCTACATCATGCCCTAGTGTGTCATTCAAGGTTTTAAAGTGGTCTAAATCCATGAACAGCAATGCGCCTCGTTGACCACTACGAGCACTGGCAGCTAAGGCTTGGCTCAGCCTATCAAGTAATAATCGGCGATTGGGTAATTGAGTGAGTGGGTCATAAAAGGCTAGACTCTTAATTTCCTCTGAAGCTGCTTTACTCATGGTAATGTCGGTTAGAGTAGCTACATAATTGGTAACAACGCCAGCACTATCTTTTACAGAAGAAATCATAAGGTGTTCTGGGTAAACCTCACCATTCTTGCGACGATTCCAGATTTCGCCTTCCCATGTCCCTCTGTCTTTAATGCTTGCCCACATGGCAATATAAAACTCCTTATCCTGCCGACCTGAACTTAAAATTCTAGGGGTCTGTCCTATGGCATCATCTGCGGTGTAGCCTGTGATTTTAGTGAACGCATGATTCACTCGTAGAATTACACTATCGGCATCAGTAACCAGCATACCCTCTTGAGATTCGAAGACGGTGGCGGCAATTTTTAGCTCATTCTCAGCTTGTTTGCGAGCTGTGACATCTAACTTAACAGCAACATAGTGGCTAATCGTATTGTTATCTTCTTTAACGGGAGAAATATAAGCTTCCTCATAATAAATTTCCCCATTCTTACGCCTATTCACAAACTCACCAACCCAAGGTAGTCCTTGTGTAAGTTTGGCCCACATGTCGTCATAAACTGACTTATCCGTTAAACCGGATTGTAAAACGCGAGGATTTCTACCAATAACCTCTTCTCGATTGAAGCCGGTTGTCTGTGTGAAGCGTGGATTAACATATTCTAGTTCCGCATTAAGATTTGCAATAGCCACAGAGGTTGGGCTTTGCTCAATGGCGGTGGATAGCATGCGTAAACGAGCTTCCATAAACTTGCGTTGTGTAATGTCCACGCCAGTCACTGAAACATAAGTGCCATTTTCTAAAACAATCGGTGTCGCACTAAATAATACATTGATATGACCACCGTCTGGAGTCGGATGTGTTGCTTCAAAACTAGAGAATTTTCCAGAGTAAGCAGAGTTCAATGTCTCAAGAAGATTAGACCGATCAACAGGGTTGCTCCACCATGGTGTGTCAGGAAAGTATTTTCCGATCACATCTTCACGCTTGGCTGATGTAAAACTTAGTGCAGTTTTATTCACGTTTATCATGCAACCATGTGGATCTAACACTCCGGCTAAAAAGCTGGATTGATGAAATATGCCATGGAATATGGCTTCAGCTTTCTTTTGTTCCGAGATATTTGTAATAAAGCCATGCCATAGGGTGCTACCATCTTCAAGCCTTTCTGGATGAGCCTGTCCTTGTAGCCACTGAACCCCTTGCTTGGGCAGGTTAACGCGATATTCTAGCTGCCAAATTTTCAGGCTAAGTGCAGATTCTTGGATTGACGCTACGATTGCGTCATAATCATCCGGATGAAGTATGTTAAACACAGGGGTAGCGTCGTTTTGAACTTGTTCTGGAGAAACTTCGTAAATCTCGCGGATACCTTCACTAGCATAGGGAAAGCTAGAGCGCCCATCTGCAGAAAGTTTAAATTGGTAAATGACCCCCGGAACTTGCTGAGATAGTTTGTTTAAATGATCGTAGCTTGCCTGAAGTTCATGTGTACGTTCATCAATCAACCCTCTAAGTAGATTGGCACGGCCTGTAGATATCAAGACTATCACACCGGTCATACTGGTTAGTAAAAGACCAAATAACAACACATACCAAGTCATGTTGCCACGATGTTCTGCCACATAGGGCTGGGTTGGGGTGACTTCAAACATCCACTTTCGTCCACCAACATCTATAAGTGACTGACTATTAAGCGTCAAATGACTGCCGAACAAACCTTGATCCGGTAAGTCGGGTAATTTTATGTTTTTGTCCTCTTTTGTACTGAAAAGTAATTGGTTTTTTGCTTTAGCTGTTTTATCAATCAGTGTGTATGAGAGATTGCTAGCATTAATATATTTAAAGGCGGATGAGATTAGATCGTCAAAACGAATTACGGCAACAGCGTAACCGCTGATATTGCTTCTGCGATCTAAGATGGTTTGAGTGGAAAAGCCGTTATGATAAATGGGCATAAATACAAGAAGCCCCAATTTCTTGTCACCATCCTGTACTAAATTAATGCCAGCGGTGGCGGTTGCAACACCAGTGTCTTTTGCCCGCTGAATGGCCTCTCTTCGAATTTCATTGGAATAAACATCGTAACCTAAGGCTTTTTTATTGAGTTCAATAGGTTCTATAAAAGTGACAGGTACATATTCAGAGCGATTTGTAGCGTTAACCCGTTGATTGGTATTGTTCAGTTCGTAAATTTTAAAGCTCTCACCTGTTTGATTGCTCATCGAGCGCTCAAAGGCTGCTCGTTCAGACTGTAAAACTTGGGGGTTCCAGCTTAAAGCTTGTATGCCATGAAAGTTATTCAACGCGTCTTTTGTGAAGGTTTGAAACTCTTCTTTATCAACACTATTTGAAGCTGAGTAAAAGCTTTTGATGGCATTTAATACGCTAAAGTGCTGAAAAATCATTTCTTCTAAAGCAACATTTAAAGCTGATGTATCTTTCTCAAACTGAAGCTTCAGGTACTCTTTTTCTTGATTGTTTGCATAATTAGCTAATGCAGTTGTAAGTAAAAAGGCAATAAGAATAGTTAAGCTAATCGCAATCCGCCGATTACGCCATTGCTCGGTTGGACGAAGTGTCCACGCTAAAATGAGGGGCGTAAAAATCAAGATGCCTATTGCATCTCCAGCCCACCAAGTAGCCCAGTTGCCTAAAGCGTTTGATAGCGGAACTTTCCCAGTAATAATCAATGTTGTTACAGCGATGCTTGCATTGACTAGTGAGCTGAAAAAGCCCCCGAACACAATGAATGAGAACACTTCTTTTTCAGTCGCAAGTGGGTTAGGAAAATTTGCAAAACGTCGTAATGCATATGCGCCGGCGATAGCTTGCAATGCCGCTCCGCCACCTATGGCAAGTGTAATTACAGTGGAAATGGCTATTTCAGAAGCTGTGGCCCCAGCAAAACTGGTTGAGAAGTTAACTAAAATTGAGCCAATTAAAATGCCTGGCCAAACACGGTAACCAAAGAGTAAAACTCCAGCTAAGGCAATGCCTGATGGCGGCCAGACCGCGGTGGCATAGCCAGGTGGAATGGCTAAGTAAGTGCCTAATTTTCCAGTAATGAAATATGCGGCAGAAATAGCCAGAATTTGAAGTACATAAACACATAATCGAGCGAATGGTGTTTTCGCTGAAAAAGTATTCAGTAATGAGTTGTAATGGTTGATCATGGTACCTTGACGTTAACAAATCAACTTTTAATGCGGCTAATTGTTGCAATAAGCTTTCAACTCAGCTTGTTAATGTCAAGGGTATCATATTTCAAATAGACGGTGCAGTAGTGGTAGATAAAAGTGAGTAAATCAATTGTAGGGTATGAAAATATTCAAGATTGACATTAGTTTTAACAATTAGCTTTGCAGCCAATCGCCTTATTAAAATCCGCTGCAATCTCACTGCCAATGTCAGATAATGCAACGCTGATTTTGTGTATTTCATCACGGTCGCCACGTTTTGAGGCGAGTATGCCGAGGTGAAACAACGCGTCGCCGTGTCGTGAGTTTAACGATGTTGATTTCTCGTATGATTTTCTAGCGTTTTCATCTTGATTAAGCCCTTCTTGTGCAAGGCCTAACTCATACCATGCCTCCGCATTATTAGGCTCTGCTGCAATCCATTGTTGGCTGATGGTCAATAAATCTGCCCATCTTTTTTGTAGTTCTGGCATGGCAACCTGCATGAAGAAAGGGCTGCGCTCATTGCTTTCCCAAAACGCTGTTTGTGAAAATGGTGCAACGGGTTGTGTTGGTAGTGACTTTAAGCTTTCTATCCAATCGGCGGGCATGGCGTAAAAGTAGGCCACTCGACCAAAGCTTTTAAAGGTGTTGATTCCAACGAGTTTTCCTTGGTCGTCAAATAACCCACTGCCGCTGGCACCCATAGAAAATCTTGCGCTACTTCTAACGATTTGGCTGCCTTCGAACGGATATAGCGCAGTGATTTGGCCGCGAGAGGTGGTGGGCGCCATAATCCCGCTAGAGTGTCCGATGGCAAAAACTTCATCGCCCGTTTTTAAATTTTTAACGCTACCAATTTGAGCTGGTTTTATGGTCATGTCTCTAGTGGACATTAAGCATAAGTCTTGATGAGCATTGACTTGTATGGCATCTACAGCAAAGCTACTCTCGCCTTGCGATACCCATATTGACTTGGCTTTATTGAGTACATGGCAATTAGTGAGTACGAGGTTGTCAGCCACAACAACGCCAGAGCCTAAACCCTCACCGTTGCCATCAATATTATTGGTATGTACTTGAACAATATTGAAAAATACCTTAACCAGTGTTTGTTGATCAAAGGCGTATGCTTGAGACATTAAGCAAAACGACAAGACGAATAGAGTCAGTCTACGCATGAGTAATCCTATTTAAGGTGTGGTGAAATGAGCTTCAATATGGCAGGGTCATCAGGTGCGGTGATGCTTGAAAAGCTATGCACAGATTTGCCTCCTGGTGTAATCACGTATTTATGGAAGTTCCATTTGGGTGATGTGCCACTTGCTGCAATGAGTTGTTTATAAAATGGGTTGGCATCTGCACCTCTGACGGCCCCTTTTGACACCATAGGGAACTTCACGCCGTAAGTGAGTTTGCAGAACTTGCCAATCTCGGCGTTATCTTGCAGCTCTTGCTTAAAGTCATTTGAGGGAAAGCCTATTACCAGTAAGCCGCGTGATTTGTATTTGTTTGAAATGGCTTCTAGTGTTTCGAATTGTGAGGTGAAACCGCATTTGCTAGCGGTATTCACCACAAGGATAGGGTTGTCACGATATTGGCACAAATCTATGGTTTCGCCCTGTAGGGTTTTAAATTGATGGTTTAAAAGTGCGGGGCAGTCACTTGCCATTGCGTTTAGTGGTAGCGCATACAGTGGAGAAAGTAGTGCGGTAAATAGTGCAATAAGTTTCATGGTTTATCCTTGCGGTTTATTATCTGTTGACTAACTAAAGTCTTACCAAGACTTGAGCACAATCTCTTCTATATCTTTTTTATCGCAATCTTCATTGGTACATCCTGCAACTTTTTTCCACTCATTTGGGAATGGCATGGTATAGGGTGGCAAGCCGACATCGCCTATATCGAAACCAATTGCAAATACTATGGCACCCTTGTTAACAGGAAATGCCTTGGTGTTTTGTATGACTTCAATCATGGACTTACTTAATTCTGGAGACACCTCAGCATCGCTGTCCATCCATGCTTTTATTTTTCCGTCATTACGAACGGCAACGACTAAAAAGCCCCATGTTTGCGTTGAAGGTATTTCGGATATTTTTTTATTGATGTCCACTTCAACTTTCTTGATGTACTCTGCAATTCCATCAACGCTATCTAACCTCTCCTCCATGGCTTCTTTGGGTTGCATATACTTAATCATTAAATAGTTGGCTTGTGCGGCATTGGATATTAATGGAAGTAGTAATAATAAAAACGCGAAGAACCTCATTGTAATTCTCACTTTCTATGATCAAGTTGATTGGTTTTTTTAAATCCATTATTACGACTAGCCGTATTTTAATAAGTTCGCACAAAGTATACAGATTTGTATATTCTTATTGTGCGCCTCCTAAATCATGGGTAGGGGTAGTTCTTGTGCGCATGGTAGAATGCGCCTTGAAGCTGGCTAGACAGTCGCCGCCCAGAAATGGGGGGAGGAAAGTCCGGGCTGCACAGAGCGGGATGACGGCTAACGGCCGTACGTTGAAAGCTAGAAATAGTATAAGGCGCGGAATAGGGCCACAGAGACGAGTCGGTGCGACCAACGAGCTTGCGAGTTCGCGTTGCAACGGGTGAAACGCGGTAACCTCCATCTGCAGCAAGACCAAATAGGCTAGCGTTTACCTTAGGGTAATAGGCGTGGCGCGCGACGCTAGCGGGTAGGTTGCTTGAGTGCACGAGTAATTGTGCGCCTAGA
>CAYQZK010000076.1:0-9496 GCA_964422015.1 uncultured Methylotenera sp. | reverse complement strand
AGTACTTAAATCTGTTGCCATATTATCTAATCACAAAACATTTAGCGGAACCTTCAAGTTTACCGCTAAATATCCATGAGTTCAATAAGATAGCAGTGAAAGATAAAGAATTTTAATGAGGACAGTTCAAAATTGAAGTACCACATAATAGTGTTGACGCGCATTTAAAATTGATTAATTTAAGAGTAGATAAGTGCGCCGTACTTTGCACATACAACATTCTTCCTTCGAAAAATGTTGTACTTTAAATTTAAATGAGCCTTCCTATAAAGTTAGCCCGCCATTTAAGGTGGCGCATTGCTACAAAACATTTGTGGCGAAGAAAGTACGCTTAGTACGGCTAAACGAAACTGACGCAGAGTATGGTGACTTTCAAGCTAAATCACTCTGTAGCTAGATTATCTTCTTTAGTAAATGTCCAAGTCCTAGTAATACTCAAAATATCAATTTCTTTGCGCACATCGTCAGGAAACCTTGCATAAGGCGCAGCCAGCTCTACAATATGTTTAGCCGCCTCATCCAACACTTTATGGCCAGAGCTACGGTTAACTTCAATGCCCTCAATACTGCCATCAGCGTTAATAGACACGGTCATTTGCAGTTGACCATAAAGCTTTAACTCTTTCGCAGCTTCAGGATAATTTAAATTACCCACTCGCTCTACCTTTTGCCGCCAAGCATCCACATACATAGCATAGCGATATTCTTTAGCGCGGGCACCTACAAATTTACGTTTTGGACGTTTCTGATAATCATCTTGCTGCTTAGAGATTAATGCTTCCAGCCTATCCATCTCTAAAGTCGCTGCTGTAATGTCCTGCAAATTGAGTTTTTTATTTGGTGAAACCTGATTACCAACATTAGCTTCTTTAGCCGCCGCTTTTTGTACAGGCTGCGATTCAACCACTTTTGTGGCTTCAAGCTGTGTCATTAACTCCTGCGCCTGCTTCTCCAACAACGCCACACGTTTCTGCTCTCGCGTTTCTTCGGCTGTTTCTTTTGTGGCTTTTGCACCATCTTTGGCTTGAGCTACAGGATTAACCGTAAACTCCGTTTTCTGTTGCTTAAGCGCAGGCAAAGCCGTTTTCATTTTCCGATCTTGATCAGTATTACCACCTCTATCCAAATTGGCTTGCGCAAAAGTGTCTGCATTTTCAGGCACAGCGCTCGTTTTGGCGTTGACTAAAAACACTTCTAAAACAGGCAAATTATCTTTGAATTTTTTTAGCTCGGGTTGGAACTGAATACTAAGAATTGCAGCATGAAAGAATAACGAAAACCAAATAGCAATGGTCATGACGCTCATTGATTTGAGCTTTGTAATCAAACCCGCTACTGTCAGTGAGTTAGGCAAGCATTAACCCACACTTAAAACATCGAGCAGTTTCTGATGAATACCGCCAAAACCACCATTACTCATAATGAGTATATGGTCACCAGATTGAGCTTCTTTGCTTATGGCTGAAAGCATCAGCGTTAAATCATCATATGCTGTTGCTTTTTCACTTATTGGCGCCAAAGCTTCTGCCGCATCCCAACCTAAATTAGCTCCATAACAAAACACCAAATCAGCATCTTTCAGGCTAGCCGGCAATGCATTTTTCATCACGCCCAATTTCATGGTGTTTGAGCGCGGTTCCAGCACGGCCAGTATACGCGCCTCACCCACTTTGCCTCGCAAGCCTGCCACTGTGGTTTCAATCGCAGTAGGATGATGCGCAAAATCGTCATACACAGTAATACCATTTACCTCGCCACGCACTTCCATACGACGTTTTACATTTTGGAATTCAGCCAGCGCAGCGATACTAACCTCCACCGCTACGCCTACATGACGTGCTGCGGCAATGCTGGCCAAAGCATTCATGCGGTTATGCTCACCCAGCAACCCCCACACCACACGCCCCATATTTTTGCCTTGATACTGCACATCAAAACTGCCGTCACCGTTTGCATTAATTGCCTGCCAATCTGCATCGGTGCCGAATTTCTCAACCGGAGTCCAACAACCCTTATCAATCACGCGCTGCAAGCTAGCTTCTTTGCCATTACTCACAACCAGCCCCTGTTGAGGCACGGTTCTGACCAAATGATGAAACTGTGTTTCTATTGCAGCCAAATCTGCAAAAATATCAGCGTGGTCGAATTCCAGATTATTCAGCACTGCCGTACGTGGGTGGTAATGCACAAATTTAGAGCGCTTATCGAAAAAAGCCGTGTCGTACTCATCCGCCTCAATCACAAAGAAAGGAGACTGGCTTTTAGCATCCTGTTTAGGCGCTCCCGGCAACCTAGCTGAAATCCCAAAATTCTGCGGCACACCGCCAATCAAAAAGCCCGGCGCCAGACCCGCATACTCTAAGATCCAACTCAACATTGAACTGGTCGTCGTCTTACCGTGCGTACCCGCCACAGCGAGCACCCATTTACCCTGCAATACATTCTCTGCCAGCCATTGCGGGCCAGAAATATAAGGCAAGCCACGATTCAGTATTTCCTCCATTAAGAGATTGCCACGCGAGACTACGTTGCCAATGACATAGATATCAGGATTCAACGAAATTTGCTCTGGCGAAAAACCCTCTATTAACTCAATGCCTTGCGCCTCAAGTTGAGTGCTCATCGGTGGATAAACATTAGCGTCACAACCGGTGACTTTGTGGCCAGAGGCTTTGGCAAGGGCGGCAATACCACCCATGAATGTGCCGCAAATGCCGAGTATATGTATGTGCATATTAATGTAATTCTTGATAGTTTTTTGTCGTTTGAATATCTTGCATCATCCGGTCTAATGTTTTTTTAACATATTTTGGATGACTATTTCCGTTCACATTGACGATGGTCAATCGCCCTTCACCATGATGCATTACATTGGTAAAGTCATACACTGCCCCCACAACCATCAGCTTGCCTGCTTTCACATCTTTGCTAAACTTTTTCAGCGCCAAACTTATCTGTTGATTAACATTAAACTTAACACCTTCAATCACTTGCATTTCATCATCAGGATCAATCAGATGCGCTAACTTTATTGAAGTGAGTTCGCGCTTAATAGGTTCAGATTCATGACTAAAGTCGCCACCTGCTGCTTTAATAGCACCGCAGGCTGAATGTCCAATAATCAATAACAATGGCGTATGCAAATGATGTATTCCATATTCAACAGAACCTTCAGAGGTATAAATTTGGTTGCCAATATTACGCACAACAAATAAATCATTATCAGGGGAGTGCTCTAAAGCCTGATCATGTACACGAGAATCCGCGCATGTCACTACCGTAGCTCGTGGGTGCTGATGCTTAGAAAACTTTTCGAAATAAGAGTGGTTATGCTGACGCGAAAACTCTGCATTATCATGCAAAATTGTCATCAGTACGGCTTCCACTTGCTTCAATTCATCATTTGCATTTGCATGCGCATTAAGCGCAAATAACCCCATGCACATGGCAAAACCAAACATTAGTTTTTTCATTTAGCTAGTTCCTGTTTCATTTAACCCAAGTTAGGCGCTAACCATCTTTCTAAATAATCTTTTGGTACACCCCTACGTTTAGCCATGTCTTCCAACTGGTCTGCGCCGATTTTATCGACACTGAAATATTTGGAGTCCGCGTGTGACAAATAAAATCCAGATACCGCCGCACCTGGGTGCATAGCGAACGACTCAGTCAATTGCATACCAATTTCTTCGGCTTGAAGCACCTTAAACATATCCGGTTTAACCGTATGGTCTGGGCAGGCAGGGTAGCCAGGCGCAGGTCGTATACCTTGATACTGTTCTTTAATCAGCGCTTCTTTGCTTAAATTCTCATCTGCGGCGTAGCCCCAGAAATCGGTGCGCACACGCTCATGCATATATTCGGCAAAGGCCTCTGCCAACCTGTCTGCCAGAGCTTTCAGCATAATACTGCTGTAATCATCATGCGCATCTTCGAACCGTTTGATATGCTTTTCTATGCCGATGCCTGCGGTAACCGCAAACACGCCGACGTAATCCTCAGCCAAGCCTTTAGGCGCTATAAAATCTGCCAGGCACTGATTGGGACGCGCCACACCATCAATCACCGGTTTGACCGTTTGCTGACGCATGCCGTAATAGGTAAATGCCACATGATTACGCGTGTCGTCGGTATAAATTTCAATATCATCGTCATTCACCGCATTGGCAGGCATCAGCGCAACCACGCCATTCGCGGTAAGCCAGCGGCCTTCGATGATTTTTTTCAGCATAACTTGCGCATCACCAAACAATTTAGTCGCAGCTTCACCTACCACCGCATCTTTCAATATCGCTGGATAAAAACCGGCCAGATCCCAAGTTTGGAAGAATGGCGTCCAGTCTATATATTGAGCAATCACGCTTAAATCAGCATTTTTAATTTCACGGCGACCGATAAACTTAGGTTTCACTGGCGCGTTGGCACCGGTGAATGTCAGCTTAGCTTTATTAGCACGCGCCTCAGCAATGCTCAGCATTGGCGTGCCTTTTTTATTAGCATGTTGCGACCGTGCTTTTTCGTAATCTGCGGCTACTTCCGCAATATAGGCATCGCGGCTTTCGGGTGTCAGCAGTGACTGCATGACAGACACGGAACGCGAGGCATCGGCCACATAAATAATCGGACCATCGTAATGCGGAGCGATTTTAACTGCGGTGTGTGCGCGTGAAGTAGTGGCACCGCCGATAAGCAACGGCATTTTCAGACCTTGGAAATACGGATCGCGCTGCATTTCTTTGGCAATGTAGGTCATTTCTTCAAGCGATGGCGTGATTAGGCCAGACAAACCGATAATGTCGGCATTTTCAGCTTTAGCCATAGCCAGAATTTCGGCTGCCGGCACCATGACCCCCATATTCACCACTTCAAAGTTATTGCATTGCAGTACAACCGACACTATGTTTTTGCCGATGTCGTGCACATCACCTTTCACAGTGGCAATCACTACCTTACCCTTGGGCTTGGCGACGATACCGGTGCGTTTCTCTGCCTCAGCCTTTTCAGCCTCAATAAATGGAATTAAATGCGCTACGGCCTGTTTCATCACGCGGGCAGATTTTACGACCTGCGGTAGGAACATCTTGCCCTGGCCGAACAAATCGCCGACGACATTCATGCCATCCATCAACGGACCTTCAATCACTTGAATTGGTCTGCCGCCACTAGCGGCCACTTTTTGGCGAGCCTCTTCCGTATCTTCTACAATAAACTCGGTAATGCCATGCACCATAGCGTGACTTAAACGTTTTTCAACGGTCACAGGTGCTTCGGGTGTGCCACGCCATTCCAGAGTAGCAGCCTCTTTTTTGCCACCGGCTACCAGAGTACTGGCAATTTCCACCATACGCTCAGTGGCGTCTGGCCTGCGGTTCAACACCACGTCTTCAACGCGCTCTTTTAATTCTTCCGGCAAATCATCATACACGCCCATCATGCCAGCATTAACGATACCCATGGTCATGCCGGCTTTAATTGCGTGATAAAGGAATACGGTATGAATCGCCTCACGTGCCGGATCGTTACCCCGAAAACTGAAGCTCACATTGGATACACCACCTGAAATCTTGGCGTAAGGTAAGTTTTCTTTAATCCAGCGTGTGGCATTAATAAAATCCACCGCATAGTTATTGTGCTCTTCAATGCCGGTGGCAATAGCGAAGATGTTTGGGTCAAAGATGATGTCCTCTGGCGGGAAACCAACCGTCTCAACCAACACATCATAGGCGCGCTTGCAAATTTCAGTCTTGCGCTCAAAAGTATCGGCCTGACCTTTCTCATCAAAAGCCATCACAATAACTGCAGCACCGTAGCGTTTGCAAAGCATCGCCTGACGGATAAATTCAGCCTCTCCCTCTTTCATGGAAATCGAATTGACAATCGCCTTGCCTTGAACACATTTCAAACCGGCCTCAATCACACTCCATTTTGAAGAGTCAATCATAATCGGCACACGCGCAATATCAGGCTCGGATGCGATTAAATTCAAAAAGTGCGTCATGGCTTTGATGGCATCCAACATGCCTTCATCCATGTTGATATCAATCACCTGCGCACCGTTTTCTACCTGTTGGCGGGCCACAGTAAGAGCTTCATCATATTGCTCGTTAATAATCATCCGCGCAAAAGCTTTGGAACCAGTAACATTAGTCCGCTCACCCACGTTCACAAACAACGACTCATCATCGACTATGAATGGCTCTAAACCAGATAATTTAAGCGTGCGCGGCAATGTGGGGACAACGCGCGGCGCTATATCTTTAATCTGATTGTAAATCGCCTCAATATGCGGCGGCGTAGTGCCACAACAGCCGCCAGCCACATTAATAAAACCACTCAATGCAAACTCTTTAACCAAGCTGGAAGTCACGTCCGGCGTTTCATCAAAGCCAGTATCGGACATTGGGTTAGGCAGACCCGCATTAGGATAAATACACACAAACGTATCGGCGATTTTGGAAATTTCTTCTACATAAGGGCGCATTAAAGTGGCGCCCAATGCGCAGTTAAGTCCAATAGTGACTGGTTTGGCATGACGTACAGAATGCCAGAATGCCGTAACCGTCTGCCCAGAAAGAATACGGCCAGAGGCATCCGTCACCGTGCCGGAAATCATAATCGGGTAAGTACGACCCATTTCTTCAAACAGGGTATCAATCGCAAACAAAGCAGCTTTGCAGTTCAGCGTATCAAAAATGGTTTCCACCATTAAAATATCAGAACCACCATCAACCAAGCCTCGCGCTTGCTCTAAGTAAGCAGTCACCAACTGATCATAATTTACATTACGTGCAGCGGGGTCATTAACATCTGGAGAAATAGAAGCAGTTTTAGGTGTGGGCCCAAGTGTGCCGGCCACAAATCGCGGTTTGTCTGGCGTGCTGTATTTTTGGCAAGCTGCTTTTGCTAGCTTGGCTGCTTCGACGTTCATCTCATAGGCCAGATGCGCCATGTGATAATCGTCCTGCGCTACGGTTGTTGCACCAAAAGTATTGGTTTCAATAATATCTGCGCCCGCGGCCAGATATTTTTCA
This sequence comes from uncultured Methylotenera sp., assembly GCA_964422015.1. GTDB lineage: Bacteria > Pseudomonadota > Gammaproteobacteria > Burkholderiales > Methylophilaceae > Methylotenera. The sequence continues at coordinate 2,465 of CAYQZK010000076.1, read as the reverse complement.
TGAATTTCGCTAATGATTTGTGGTTGAGTCAATGTCAGCAACTCATTGTTGCCTTTTACGAAAAGTTCGCGTTCGCCTGCCGGTGCTTTAAAGTCCGCGAAACGCTCGCCTCGATAATCAGCTTCAGTCAGTTTGTATTGCTGAATCATGGTACCCATAGCACCATCTAAAATCATGATGCGCTGAGCAAGCAACTCTCTAAGAAGTTTTTCGGTAGCGGAGATTGTTTTTTTACTCATGGATAACGCTTTGCAAAGGGACATTAATTCAGATAAGGATTATATCACCTGCTAGAAGACCTCTTAAAACTCAAACAGCGTAATAAATCAACGACTAATCAGCAGGTTGCTATAAAGCTTTGACCATGATGCCCAATAAACCGCAACTGAAAATAACACTAATTACACTCACCTTTAAGCGAAATAGGGCAAGAATAGCAGTAATGGTTAATACAATTGATAGAACATCCAATCGCTCATAAAATCCCTGCGGCCAAAACACGTGGTAAGCAAAGAACAAGGCCAAGTTGAGAATCACTCCAACAACAGCGGCAGTAATTGCACTCAGCGGCGCGGTAAATTTAAGGTTGCCGTGCGTAGTTTCAATGAATGGCCCACCCACCAATATGAATATAAAGCTTGGTAGAAACGTGAAAAAAGTCACAATAGCTGCTGCAAAAAAAGCTGAATTAAGAGTCGCATCTGCACCAAATACTTGCGATGTCCATCCACCTACAAATCCGACAAAAGTGACAACCATAATCAAAGGGCCAGGAGTTGTTTCACCCAAAGCCAAGCCATCAATCATTTGTGGGGGGGGTTAGCCAATGATAATGCTCTACAGCCCCCTGATAGACATAAGGTAACACCGCATAAGCACCGCCAAAAGTCAGCAATGCCGCTTTTGTAAAAAACCAACCCATCTGTGTAAACGCCCCATTCCAGCCATATTTTGCGCACAATACTGCCATTACACCTAGCCAGATAGACACACCAACCGCTGCTACCTGCAATAGCTTTTTCCAACTAAAGATTGCGTGGTTAGGCGTAGGCGTATCATCATCAATCAAAGCAACGCCATAATTTTGCTGCGTTGCACCGTGTCCTCCACCCACTTTGAAGTATTGCGGCACGCTACAGCTACCCCAATAACCAATGAACCCAGCAACCAACACAATCAATGGAAACGGTAACTTAAAAACAAAAATTGCCATAAATGCTAAAGCCGCAATTAACCACATCACCTTATTCTTCAACGCCTTGGAGCCAATCCGATAAGCAGCAAATAATACAATGGCAACCACCGCTGGCTTGATTCCATAAAGCGCACCTGCTACCGCTGGCACAGCGCCATAAGCCATATAAACCCAAGCCAAACCAGTAAGAATAAAAAAGGAGGGCAACACAAACAAACCACCGGCAATCAAACCGCCCCAAGTACGATGCATTAGCCAACCTATATAAGTTGCGAGTTGCTGCGCTTCAGGGCCTGGCAGGACCATGCAGTAATTGAGCGCATGCAAAAATCGCTTTTCGGAAATCCATCGCTTATTTTCAACCAAATCATGGTGCATGATGGCAATCTGCCCAGCAGGGCCGCCAAAACTTATAAAACCGAGCTTTAACCAATGCCAAAAAGCTTGTGTCAAACTTACCGGTTGAGGAGCACTCTTATTAAGCTTCATACCTTCGGTACTGAATCGCTTCAGCAATATGTGACGGCTGAATATCTGTTGAATCAGCTAAATCAGCAATAGTACGCGCCACTTTTAAAATACGGTGATAAGCACGTGCCGATAGATTAAGTCGCGAAATAGCAGTTTTAAGCAAAGTTAAACCCGCATCATTTGCTACACAAAAGGTATCTATCTCTTTTGTACTGAGTAAATTATTGGACTTACCCTGACGTTCAATTTGTTTGGCACGGGCGCTTTCTACGCGAGATCTAATTACCTGAGAGCTTTCACTGACACCAGCCTGAATCAGCTCATCTTCTTTAAGGGCAGGCACTTCAATGTGTAAATCTATACGATCCAACAATGGACCAGAAATTTTGGCTTTATAGCGAGATACTTGGTCTGGCGTACAACGGCATTTATTATTGTGATGCCCTAAGTAACCGCACGGGCATGGATTCATCGCCGCAATCAACTGAAAATTTGCAGGGAAATCTGCTTGTCTTGCAGCACGAGAAATCGTGATATGTCCGCTTTCCAAAGGCTCGCGCAACACCTCTAAAACTTTTCTATCAAACTCAGGCAGTTCATCCAAAAATAAAACACCATGATGCGCTAATGAAATCTCACCGGGACGGGGAACACCGCCACCTCCCACCAATGCAACACCTGAAGAAGTATGATGAGGAGCTCGGTAAGGCCTGCGTTTCCAATTCTCCAGTTTGTAATTGCCATTAAGCGATTGTATTGCAGCAGATTCCAACGCTTCCGACTCCGTCATAGCAGGCAA
>CAYQZK010000075.1:5176-9548 GCA_964422015.1 uncultured Methylotenera sp. | reverse complement strand
CGAGGAAATGTATCATGGAGGTAACCATTATGTGGATGCTTATTTCACGGTGAACCCGAAGTTCTCGCAGGTTGTTGAAGGCAGGGGGGATGCAAGTAATAGAATGACTAAAGGAATCGCAGTTTCTACCCTCATGATAAAAGTGAGTATAGCAAAGAATGGTTCCTTGGCGTTTTCAGGCTTTTCTCCTGTAGGTAGGTCGCTCCCTGAAGATATTGCAAGATATTGTGCGAGATGTGATGACAACACCAATGCGGATTAATTAGCAGTCAGCTTGAAAAGCTAAAGCCAGCTGATTAGCTGGCTTTTTTATTACATGTGAACATAGTGTCTGTAATTTAATCATTTAATTTTAAGTTTTTATTGTATTGAGAGGTTGGTATGCGTTACTGGCTAATGAAATCTGAGCCTTCTGATGTGTCGATTGATGATTTGGCTAGTTTTCCAAATCAAACGGTTGATTGGTATGGGGTGCGTAACTATCAAGCCAGAAACTTCATGCGAGATCAAATGAAAGTTGGTGATGGGGTTCTTTTTTATCACTCAAATTGTGAGGTGCCAGGTATCGCAGGAATTGCTGAGGTTAGTAAGTTAGCTTACCCTGATCGCCTTCAATTCATTGAGGGGCATAAGTATTACGATCCAAAATCAACGGCAGAAAATCCACGTTGGTTAAATGTAGACGTAAAACTAGTTCGTAAAACGCGTTTGTTGAGTTTGAAAGAGTTGCGTGAGTATCCAGAGTTGGAGAATATGCGGATATTGCAACGTGGCAATCGTTTGTCAATTACGCCAGTTGATCCTCGTGAGTGGGATTTTATTAACGAAAAGTTGAAATGACGAAAAGTTCTTTGTTGGACTTGTTTGGTGACGGAGTGACTTTTTTATAATTACAGTTTTAAAAAAGCTCAACTTCACCTTCATTTTTATCTTTGTCCAACAGACCTTCTTGCACTAAATTTTCATAGCAACAGATGCTATTTCGGCCATGACTTTTTGCGTAGTAAAGCGCTTGGTCAGCGCGATCAATTAATTGGCTAGAAATTTCATTAGCCAAAATAGTGGTGTAACCAGCACTTGCAGTTACCTTACCGATTTGAGGGAAAGAAAAATCGGCGATTTTGACTCTAAAGCGTTCAAGTACTACGGTGATATCTTTTGTGCTTGTACATTCAAAGACCCCAACAAACTCTTCTCCACCAAATCTGAAAATCATATCGGTGTCGCGAAAGCATTGAGTCATAAGCTGTGAAAATAGCAGCAATACTTCATCGCCAATTAGGTGACCGAAGCTGTCATTGACGTTTTTAAAGTGATCGATGTCAAATACCGCTAGAAAATGCACATGGTTAATGGCGTCATTTTTGCGTTTGGTTGTGTTGTTGATGTGCGTGATGACTTTGTTAATTTTTTGATCAAAACTTTTTCTGTTTAATAAGCCAGTAAGTGTGTCTCGCTCATTATCGTGATTTAGCCATGAAAAATTTTGAAAAACTTGAAGTAACAAGCTTGTTGCTTCATTGAGATCTGCGTTATTGGTGGCCGAGGTAGTTTCAACCACTGCTACTGTTTGGTTATGAGCATTTTTTAGAGGATGCAGATGACTGTAATATTGATTTTTTTGAGTGTAGATTCGGCGTTCGCCAGTTGATAGACACTCGATGAGTGCTTGTCCAAAATGATGAGAAGGCACGTCATTTTTTGAATAATGGCCAAATTTAAGTGCAGAGAAATTCTGCCGCTCTAAATCGATTGCATGGTAAATGCTGACACTTGGTTGTTGATTGTTACCAATATTTTCTTGTGAGATGAGGTCGAATATCGACTGTCCAAGTAGACGAATAATCGCTCCATCGTCACGCTCATTGGTAAGTGAGACGAGGTTGCTGAGTAATCTGTGTAAGGTGCGTGAATGCATTAAAAAATAGAGTGCTCTAGAAGTGTATTTAACCTAAAAATAATTGGTAAGCGGGATTATCTGTTTCATCCCAATACGGGTAACCCAATTGGCTTAAAAAGCTTTCAAACTCCTCTTGATCTTCAGGAGGTACCTGTATGCCGACTAATACTCGGCCAAAGTCTGCGCCATGATTGCGGTAGTGAAATAAGCTAATGTTCCAATCATGCCCCATAGTGTCCAAAAATTTCATGAGAGCGCCTGGTTTTTCTGGGAATTCAAAGCGGAAAACTTTCTCATTTTTTACTTGAGGCGCATGTCCGCCTACTAGGTGTCTCAAGTGTAATTTTGCAACTTCGTTATCAGTTAGATCAAGGGTGGGTAGTCCTTGTGATTGTAAAGCCGCCACTAATTTAGCTGATTCGGTAGGGGCTGCGGCAATGCCAACAAAAATGTGTGCGGCTTTAGGGTCGGCGTATCGATAATTAAACTCTGTAATATTGCGATCACCTAGCAGTCGGCAGAAGGCCTTAAAGGCGCCAGGCTGTTCTGGAATGGTTACTGCGAGCACAGCCTCACGTTTTTCACCAACCTCTGCGCGCTCTGCAATAAAGCGTAAGCGATCAAAGTTCATGTTAGCACCAGAAGCAATGGCAATTAGGGTTTGATCTTTTAGTTGATGGCGTGTGGCATACTCTTTTGCACCAGCCAAAGCAAGTGCGCCGGCTGGTTCTAAAATGCTGCGCGTATCTTCAAACACGTCTTTGATGGCCGCACAAATGGCGTCATTGTCCACTACAATCATTTCATCAACATATTGCTGACATAAGGCAAAAGTATGCTCGCCAACTTGTTTAACCGCAGCGCCATCAGCAAATAAACCCACCTGCTCTAACATAACGCGCTGACCTTTTTTGAGCGACTCGGTCATGGCTTCAGCGTCTTTCGCTTCTACGCCAATTATTTTAATTTCAGGCCTTACTGCTTTTACATAAGCGGCTATTCCTGCCAATAGTCCACCGCCGCCCACACAGCAAAATATGGCATGAATAGGCTGGGGGTGAGCGTCGAGAATTTCCATTGCAATCGTACCTTGTCCGGCGATAACTTCTGGATCGTCGTAAGGGTGCACAAAAGTTAGACCTTCAGAGCTTTCAAGTTCTAGCGCTTTTGTGTAGGCGTCAGAGTAGCTGTCACCAAATAACACCACTTCCGCACCGCGACTTTTTACTGCGTTGATTTTGATTTGAGGTGTGGTGGTCGGCATGACGATGACGGCTCGGCAACGCAGTTTTTGTGCACTTAATGCGACCCCTTGAGCATGGTTTCCTGCACTGGCTGCAATAACACCTTTTGCCAATATTTCTGCAGGTAAGCTTGCCATTTTGTTATATGCGCCTCGTAACTTAAATGAGAACACGGGCTGCATGTCTTCGCGCTTTAGCAATACATTATTTTGTATGCGAGCAGACAAATTTGGTTGTGGTTCTAGAGGCGTGATTTTGGCAACTTCATACACGCGAGAGTTTTTTATTTTGTGTAGATAGTCGTTAAGGGTTAGTGCGATATCATTCATTTAGAGAGTTTGGGTGCTTGTGACAATTTTCAATCATTGTCATGCAGTGTATAGTGTTGGATGTATGTAATTATAAAGAAAATATAGGGGTTAAAGTAAATGGCTTACACACAGGACGAATTGAAACAGCAAGTAGCTAAAGCTGCGGTTGAATATGTAAAGGGCGGCATTATTGGCGTGGGTACAGGCTCAACTGCTAATTTCTTTATTGAAGAGTTAGCAAAGGTAAAACATAAGATTGATGGAGCTGTTGCAAGTTCTGAGGCTACGGCTCAACGTTTGCGTGGGCATGGTATTGAAGTGTTTGATCTCAATAGTGTTGATGGTATGGACATCTATGTGGATGGTGCGGATGAAATTACGGAGCATTTGCATATGCTTAAAGGCGGCGGTGGTGCATTAACACGTGAAAAGATTGTGGCTGCTTGTGCTAAACAATTTATCTGTATTTGTGATGAAACTAAATATGTACCAGTAATGGGTAAGTTCCCATTGCCTGTAGAAGTTTTGCCTATGGCGAGAAGTTATGTTGCGCGAGAGCTAGTTAAATTAGGTGGTCAGCCACAACTGCGTAATTTCACAACAGATAATGGTAATGTGATTTTAGATGTGCATGGTTTAACGATTACGGATCCTGTTGCTTTAGAAGCAAAAATCAATCAAATTGTGGGTGTTGTTACAAATGGTTTGTTTGCGGCACGTCCAGCCAATGTGCTGTTATTGGCTACGGCCGAAGGTGTTAAAACCTATAAGAAATAAGTGCAACTTATTAGGCATTGTGATGAAATATTATTGTCACATTGGCTTGATATGATGCTGAATGAATGATGGTTTAGTTAGCCAAACTACGATTAAAATCCTGAAGGAATTAAGATGTCCGAACATACCTTTAAGCAATA
>CAYQZK010000075.1:0-5166 GCA_964422015.1 uncultured Methylotenera sp. | reverse complement strand
CGAATTAGAATCTGTGCGCGGTAAAGTCCTTGAAATGGGGGGCTTGGTCGAGCAGCAAATTGTGAGTGCTTTAGAGTCATTGGTTAAACTGGACCAAGTTTTGGCAAAAGAGGTGGTGGAAAATGATCATCGAGTAAATGCACTTGAAGTGCAGATTGATGAAGACTGTAGTCATATTATTGCTCGTCGCCAGCCAACGGCTGGGGATTTGCGTATGGTGATGATGATGGTTAAAACCATCACTGATTTGGAACGTATTGGCGATGAAGCTACTAAAATTGCTCGCACGGCACAAAAAATATACGAAGAAGACCGTATGTATAAGCCACGCTTTAATGAAATAAAGGCAATGGTGGCTTTGGTGCGTGAAATGTTGCGTACCTCTTTAGATGGTTTTGCGCGTTTAGATGTGAGTCAAACTGTCGAAGTGGCTAAGCAAGATGAGCAGGTTGATGAGCAGTTCCGCGCGGCAATGCGTCAATTAATTACATTCATGTTAGAGGATCCCCGTACAATCTCAATGTCACTTGAGGTGCTGTTTGTGGCAAAAGCGATTGAGCGCATCGGTGACCATGCTAAAAACATCGCAGAATATGTGGTGTATATGGTTAAAGGTAAAGATGTACGTCATATTTCAGTACAAGATATGGAGCGTGAGGCTTTAAGGCCATAGGTTTAGAATGCCTGCATTAAATTAAAAAAGCGCCTTTGGAGGCGCTTTTTTAATTTTGTTTGTGGATCCGAAGTTTTAGGCTTGTGGCGGTACGTAGCCACTGGCTGTATCAGCCCCGCCACCAAAGAAGTATTTCTCTGTTTGCTCGGCTAAATATTTGCGAGCAGAAGGGTCGGCCAAGCTAAGTCGGTTTTCATTCACCAGCATGGTTTGTTGTTTTAACCATGCTGCCCAGGCTTCTTTAGAGACGTGCGTGTAGATGCGCTTGCCTAATTCACCTGGATATGGGGGGAAGTCCATACCATCAGCTTCCTTGCCTAATTTAATACAGTTTACGGTGCGTGCCATTGAATGCCTTTACTTATAGCTTAAAGCGTTATGATAACGCATGTTAAAATCCCTAGTGTTAAAATCTAACCCAAAATTTTCCCCCGTTTAAAAAGTCACTTATGCGAACTGTTCAAAAAAAACCAATAAAAAGCAACCAAGCGCCACCTTCTAAGCATATTGCTGTTAGCCCGTTTAAAGGTAAAACAGGGGTGCGGCGATTAATTAACGCTTTTGGTTATTCTATAGAAGGATTTAAAGCTGCGTTTAAGCATGAAGATGCTTTTCGGCAGGAAGTTTTTTTGGCGATTGTATTAATTCCATTAGCCGTGTATTTAGGTAAAAGTCCTGTTGAGCAGGCATTAATGATTGCCAGTGTTTTACTCGTGTTAATTGTCGAGTTGTTAAACTCTGCTATTGAGGCTGCGGTTGATCATACGTCAACGGAGCACCATGCTCTAGCTAAGCAGGCTAAGGATATTGGGAGTGCGGCGGTATTTTTTGCTTTAGTTATTGTGGTGGTGGTGTGGGCACTAATTTTATTGACTTAAACCTTTTGCAGTTAAAAAAGGCCGCTAATTAGCGGCCTTTTTTAACTAAAGTGAAAGCTTTAATGCTGAATTAAGCAAAATTAGCTGAAGCAAAATCCCAATTGGCTAAGGAGTTTAAGAAAACCTCAACAAATTTAGCACGAGCATTGCGGTAATCAATGTAATAGGCGTGTTCCCATACATCAATAGTTAGCAAGGCTTTGTCGCCAGTAGTCAGCGGTGTGCCTGCTGCACCCATGTTAACGATATCTACAGAACCGTCAGCTTTTTTTACCAACCATGTCCAGCCAGAACCAAAGTTGCCAACTGCTGAAGTTTGAAATGCTTTTTTGAATTCATCGAATGAGCCCCATTTCGCATTGATGGCATCAGCTAAAGCGCCTGTTGGAGCGCCGCCGCCATTTGGTTTCATGCAGTTCCAAAAAAATGTGTGGTTCCAGATTTGTGCTGAATTGTTATAAATGCCAGCAGCGGACTTTTTGATGATGTCTTCTAAGCTTGCATTTTCAAACTCTGTGCCTTTGATTAAATTATTTAAATTAGTCACGTATGTTTGGTGATGTTTGCCATAGTGAAAATCAATGGTTTCTTCAGAAATATGAGGCACTAGTGCGTTTTTTGCGTAGGGTAAAGCTGGTAGTTGGTGTTCCATGATAGTCCTTTAGGGTAAAAAAATCTTGTGGTGTTATTTTGCCATAATACCGTTGTATTTTAGTAGGGTATTCTTTAATTTTTTCGTTATTTACATCATTTCTTTTTGGCGCGAGGGTGTGCCTTGTCATAAATGGTTGCTAAATGTTGAAAATCAAGGTGTGTGTACACTTGCGTGGTGCTGATGTTGGCGTGACCTAGCATTTCTTGCACTGCACGGAGGTCTTGGCTGGATTGCAGTACGTGCGTAGCAAAGCTATGGCGTAACATATGTGGATGTAAGTTTGTATTAATGCCTTGCTTGATCGCCCATTGTTTAATGCGATATTGCACCGCGCGTGGTGTGACTCTCCGGCCTTGTTGGGTTATAAAGAGGGCTTGTGGATTTTTAGCATCAATTTTAATTAGCGTACGTTGTTGTAGCCATTTTTGTATAGCATTCATCGCATGGCTTCCCATCGGAATAATGCGAGTTTTGTTGCCTTTACCAGTAACAGTGACCGTGCCGGTAGAAAAGTCTAGTCTATCAATATCAAGGTTAACGAGTTCGGATAAACGCAGTCCTGATGAGTAAAAAAGCTCAAAAATAGCGTGGTCGCGCTGTTCAAGTAATCCGTCGCCTTTTATTTCGACGAACTGAACGGCCTGGTCCACGGAAAGGGCTTGTGGTAGGGTTTTAGCAGTTTTTGGGGCACGTAAACCTGTAACTGGGTTTTGTGTATAACCTTTTTGATGAATGAGGTAGTCGTAAAATCCACGCCATGCTGAAAGTGCGCGTGCGATAGTTTTTCCGCTCATGCCTTTGCCGTGCAATATCGCAATAAAACGTCTAACTTGCGTATTTTTAAGTTGGTCTAGTGGTGATCTGTCGGCAAGTTTGTTGAGGAGCTCAATGTCACGACTGTAGTTTTTGCAGGTAAGAGTGCTTAATCCACGCTCAAATGTTAAATGCTGAATATAGTCCTGAAGATAATCCACTTTCATCTTCTAAAAACCGATTAAACAGTATTGGCTAAAGATTAAGCGCAAATAGGTGGTTAAGCAGTGCGGTTGCAACGAGCTCGCCGATACGTTCCAAATACATTGTGCCCATGTCGGCTTTAAAGCGTTGTTTGTCTTCTGCACCGAGTATCAGTACGCCAAAAGCATGTTGGCTAATCGATTGTTTGCATAGTGGAATAAATGCAAATGAATGTAAGTTGTCATCGAGTAGGTCACCAGAGGCGGCTGGTTTTGTACCGCAATGAGGTCTTTCTAGGTTCATTACCCAATTACTGAACTCTTCATCTACCGGTGTGAAAATGTCATCTTGAATAATGGCATTGTTGCTTGGTCTAATCCAAATGCGCATGACAGATTGTGATATAGAAAAATCCAGTTCTAGAATTTCAGCAATTTGTTCCTGTAAAGCAATAAAGCTTTGGTTAGCCATGAGCTGTACGCTGAGATTATGTACTTTTTGACTGATAACTTCATTCTCTTCAGCATTTTTAATCATTTGTGCTGCCATAGCTTCAAGCACGCGAATTTTGTCGCGTTGCGCGAGTTGCTGGCGCTCCGCTAGGGAGATGACGCCACCACCATGCGGACTAGGTAAGTAGATGTCATTAAGAAGATAGGCATGTTGTTCAAAAAAGTGCGGGTCACTACGCAAAAAAGCACCGATTTGTTCAGCAGTTATTGCAGTATGTTCTGACGGGTTTGTGGTCATTGTGGGAATTCCTTGTAATTGCATTCTAGATTAGGGCAAGGTGATTGTGCCCGTAAATACGGGCTCTGCAGGTCCTGTCATCATGACGGGAGTGTTGCCGCCTTGCCAAGCGATGGAAAGCTCTCCACCTCTGGCGCTGACTTTGACTGGTGATTGTAAAAGCTGAAGTTGAATTCCAGCTACTACAGCGGCACAGGCGCCAGTGCCACAAGCTAGCGTTTCGCCGCTGCCGCGTTCAAAAACTCTTAATTTGATGTGGTGTGTGTCAATCACTTGCATGAACCCTACATTAACTCGCTCTGGAAAGCGTGGGTGTATTTCAATTTGACTGCCGATGGCAGCTACTGGGACAATCTCTACATCATCTACAACCAAAACAGCATGTGGATTACCCATGGATACTGCGGCAATATCGAAAGTTTCGTTACCAACAGTAAGTGGGTAATTGATAGCGAGTGCGTCAGCGGTGAAGGGGATATCTTGAGGCGAAAATCTAGGTGCCCCCATGTTCACTGTAACCAGTCCATTGGCTTCTAATTTAGGGGAAATAATGCCGCTGGCAGTTTCAACACTAATTTCACTTTTTTCTGTTAAGTGTTCATCATGTACAAAGCGAACAAAGCAACGAGCGCCATTCCCGCATTGAGAGACTTCACTGCCGTCAGCATTAAAAATACGGTACTTGAAGTCTGCAACTTCTGATTTCTCAACCAACAACAGTTGGTCAAAGCCAATGCCAAAATTACGGTGTGCCAGTTGCTGTATTTGTTGTGTGGTTAAATCAAATTTTTGTGAGATGCCATCAATGACTACAAAGTCATTGCCTATGCCCTGCATTTTGGTGAATTTTAATCTCATGTACTTATTATAAATTGATATTGTCTTGCCGCATATTTTCGTACGTATTGTTTAATTACTTAGGTAGAATAACAACTTCAACGCTGACCTGATTTTCATGCTTTAGCCTTTAGTATGAAAATCATTTCATATTTATAATTATTTTTTCAAGGCGCAAAAATGAACGATTATCTCTTTACCTCAGAATCTGTTTCTGAAGGCCATCCTGACAAATTAGCAGACCAAGTATCTGATAGTATTTTAGATGCAATTTTAGCTCAAGACCCTACGGCTCGTGTTGCCGCAGAAACTTTGGCTAATACAGGTTTAATTGTATTAGCAGGCGAAATTACCACAACAGCCAATGTAGATTACATTAAGGTGGCGCGCGATGCCATTAAACGTATTGGTTACGA
>CAYQZK010000074.1:5224-9705 GCA_964422015.1 uncultured Methylotenera sp. | reverse complement strand
TCGTGTCTTTGGGTACCCAGCCTGATTCAATATGAGCGACAGCAACATCACGATAGTCACGATTAAAAAAAGCCAGAAAGTTACGTGCAAGATAGTATTTATCAGTATCCGTCAGCGTGCCCATAATGCCGAAGTCGAGTGCAATGTAACGTCCATCATCGGCTACTTGTATATTGCCAGGGTGCATGTCCGCATGAAAAAAGCCATCTCTAAATACTTGGGTGAAAAATATTTCTACACCATCTCGTGCCAGTTTAGGAATGCTGATATTTTTTTTGCGTAAGGCTTCAAGTTGGCTAATAGGTGTGCCATCCATGCGTTGCATTACCATGACTTGCGCTCTGCACCAGTCCCAGTGAACGTCTGGAATCAGTATGCGTTTGTCTGGAAAATTGCGTGATAGGCGTGTGCAGTTGGCTGCCTCTAGCGTTAGGTCTAGTTCGCCGTGAGTGTGCTCTGCAAACTCAGCCACGATTTCACGTGGTTTTAAGCGTTTAGCTTCATTTGATATGGCTTGCAACAGCCATGCTGCAGTGTCTAGTAAAACTAAATCATGGTTAATAACGTTAGCAATGCCCGGACGTAAAACTTTAACAGCAACGGGTCTGCCATTTAATAAATGGGCAAAATGTACTTGCGCTACAGAAGCACTGGCAATGGCTGTTTGCTCGAACTCAAGAAAAACTTGATTAAGTGGCATGTTGAATGCCTCTTGTATTACTTGTTCAACTTCAGAAAATGCAAAGGGCGGAACTTTGTCTTGAAGTTTTGCGAGTTCATCTGCGATATCCAATGGAATAAGATCGCGCCTAGTAGAAAGTACTTGTCCAAATTTAACAAAAATTGGGCCTAATGTTTCAAGTGCAAGTCTTAATCTTTCACCGCGAGGGGTTTGCTTGTTACGCCAAAAAAGCAAAAGATTAATGACACGTTGTAGTGGTTGCAAACGAGTATGGCTAAGAATGAACTCATCTAAACCAAAGCGCAGTGCAATGAAAATAATGTAAAAAAGGCGGAAAATTCGCATCATAGTTAGTTGCTTGCCGTGCTGTCTGAATTGGTTTTTGGCGGTTGATGTAATAGTTTGTTAAGTCTTTTTTCAAAGCGCTCAACATCTGCACGTAATGTATCAACTTGCGAATTAAATTCATCAACATGACGTTTCTTAGCAATAACAGGTAGTTCTTCTTGCCAGTATTCACTGAGCATTTCTGCTAGATTGATGCTGGTGTCTTTTACGGATTGCAGGGTTTTACGTCCAAACTGACCTACTTTTAGTGCAGCAACATCACCAATCAGGTTGCTTAAATCGTCCTCATAGTCCCATCTCATGTGAGTAAGCACTTTGGCTATCTCTGTTGCTAGATGAGTGTCGCCTGAGATGTGTATGTGTTGTTTTGCTGATTCATCTTTTGCAATCAGGCGTAATAATAAGCTTGGCGGTATAGTGATTGTTGCATCGGCAATGTTTGTTTCACCCGCTATTGCCAAGCTACCATTTTCTAAAATAATGAGTGATGAGGTGATTGGAACGACATTGATTTGTATCGACTTTCCAGCGAACGGCAATAGTAAATCTTTTGACCAATCGTTTTGGGCAATTAAATGCTGTAGTAAGCGAGTGATTAGCGGTTTGAACATTAAGTTTTGTAACCTTTATGAAGGGCCACTACACCGGCGGCTAAGTTGTAATAATCTACTTTGCTTAGCCCTGCATCAATCATCATTTGCTTAAGCGTTTCTTGGTCAGGGTGCATGCGAATGCTCTCGGCCAAATACTGGTAGCTTTCAGCATCTTTTGCTAATAGTTTGCCCATGAGTGGCAGCAGCTTGAATGAATAGACATCGTAAACCTTAGCTAGTGGTTGCCATACCTTAGAAAACTCGAGTACCAGTAATCTGCCACCGACTTTAAGTACACGCTGCATTTCTGCTAAGGCGCGGTCTTTATGGGTCATGTTGCGTAAACCGAATGCAACAATCACACAGTCAAAATACTGGTCTGGGAATGGCAATTTTTCTGCATCGCATTGCAAAGCAGGAACATTTAAACCTGCATCTAAAACGCGATCTCGTCCTACGCTGAGCATGGAAGCGTTGATGTCTGTGAGTATCACTTGGCCGTCAGTGCCAACTTTTTTGGCAAATAGTTTTGATAAATCGCCACTTCCACCCGCAATATCCAGTACTTTATCGCCAGTTTTTACACCGCTAATTTCAACAGCAAAACGTTTCCATCCGCGATGTAAGCCTGCCGACATGACATCGTTCATCAGATCGTATTTGCTGGCTACAGAGTGAAATACTTCGCCAACTTTTTTTGCCTTTTCAGTTTCGGCGACTGTTTTGAATCCAAAGTGCGTGTTGTTTTCAGCGGTCATAGAGGTCTACTTGTAATTTCTGGATATCTATTTTTCGATTGGGTCTTTGCGTTGAATGCCTGCTACGCTTAATTTGCCAAGGTACTCTAGCCAAAGAGCTTCATAATCTCGCCCCAAAGCGTATAAGTAATCCCATGAATATAAGCCAGTGTCGTGACCATCTGAGAACACGAGTTTAATCGCATAATTACCAACAGGTTCTATACCGGTAATGCTGACATCTTCTTTGCCAGTTTGCAGTACCTCTTGCCCGTGACCGTGACCGCGTACTTCGGCTGATGGTGAGTAGACGCGTAAAAATTCACAGGACAGCATGCACTCCATATTGTTATCAAATTTGATTTCTAATAAACGAGATGCTTTGTGCAGGCGAATATCAATCGGGCGTGGGGAGTTATTGGTAAGACCGCTCATGTGGATTAGTTAGTTTGCAAAATTGAGATAATAACAGAATGAAGTGCTTTGCTGATATGGCCAATCATATAGGTGATATTTAAGCCGTTGGTGTAAGGTATTGCGCCGTTTGTCAGAATTTAAATTAATTTAATCTAATTTGTTAGATTAGGCCGTCGATTTATTTGATTATTATCACAATAATGATAGAGTTACAGTACGTATAAGTGGTTTAAGGACCATCATGACTCACGAGCAACCTAATAAATTAGCGCATCAATTTGCGGCATATTCTGAGTGGCGCAAGGCTTTAGTCGACACTATCTGCGATTATCGTAGTTGGTTAAATGAGCAAGAGCTCAATGATGGCCAAGTTGATCAGCGTATACAGCACTTACTGGATAGATTGCGTGAAGATAAGCTGAATGTGGCGTTCGTGGCAGAGTTTTCACGCGGTAAGTCTGAATTAATCAATGCTATTTTCTTTGCCGATTATGGTAAACGTCTTCTGCCTTCTAGCGCGGGTCGAACAACGATGTGTCCTACAGAGTTGTTGTATGACAAAACTAAGCCCAGTTCAATTATGTTGTTGCCTATTGAAACCCGTATTTCTGACGCAACAACAACAGAGTACAAGCGCTACCCAGAAGAGTGGAAGACAGTAACTTTTGACGTTGACTCGAATGAGAGTATGGTTGAAGCGTTTAAAGAAGTGAGTGGCATGAAGCCTGTTTCTGTGATTGATGCAGAGAAGTATGGCTTGTTTGATCCGAATAGCGCGGATGACGCACTAAGCGTGAATAAAGATGGCACAATTGACGTGCCGTGCTGGCGTTATGCCGTAATTAATTTCCCTCACCCATTGCTTGAACAAGGCTTGGTGATTTTAGATACACCTGGTTTGAATGCTATTGGTACTGAGCCTGAATTGACCCTTAATATGTTGCCGAATGCGCATGCAGTGCTCTTTATCTTGGCGGCAGATACAGGTGTGACTAAGTCTGAGATTGATGTATGGCGTCAATATATTAGCGGCACGCGTTGGAAGCAAAAAGGTCGTTTGGCAGTATTAAATAAAATTGATGGTCTTTGGGATGAGTTGAAAAATGAAGCTGATATTCAAACCGAGTTGACCAAACAAATTAAAACCAGTGCTGAATTGCTTGGATTAGAGACTAACCAGATATTTCCTATTTCAGCGCAGAAAGGCTTATTGGCTAAAATCAATGGTGATAAAGAGTTACTTGAGAGAAGTCGTATTCTTCAATTAGAAAAAGCATTGTCAGACGAGTTGATTCCTTCGAAGAAAGAAATTGTTCGTGATAACACGCAGAATGAGATTGAAGATCTTATTACCAATTCCAATCTGATTTTAGAGGCACGTTACTCAGGTATCAATGACCAGTTAGTGGAGTTGCGTGGTTTACGCGGTAAGAATGAAGACGTTGTTGAGCACATGATGAACAAGGTCAAAATTGATAAAGAAAATTTTGAAAAAGGCTTACAGCGTTTCCAAGCGCTTCGCAGTGTTTTTTCGCAACATACCAATCGATTATTTACTTTGTTGGGTATGGAGGCCTTGAAGACGCATGTTCATACCACGCGCGAGACAATGGTTGATGCTAGTTTTACTAAGACCATTCGTGTGGCGATGGATAATTTCTTCAGTGAGTTAAAAACACGTTTGGTTTCATCCGACTCTCAAGT
>CAYQZK010000074.1:0-5124 GCA_964422015.1 uncultured Methylotenera sp. | reverse complement strand
CGTGATATTGAAAATTGGCTGAAAGCTGTGATTGCGCCAATGGAATCACAAGTGCGTGAGCATCAATTGCAGTTGCGTCGTCGTTTAGAGAGTATTAAGCGCATTTATAAGGCGACAGATACTTTGGAAGATCGTATTTTGGAATTAGAGGCTATTGAGAAGAGTATTCAGGCGCAAATGGACGACTTGAAAGTTCTTCGTATGCATATGAAAAATGCGTTAGCTTTTGACGGTGATGAAGCTGCTGCAAAAGCTGCGTAAATCATGTTAAGTTAAGTGAAATGAAAAAGGCTGCAATGCAGCCTTTTTCATTGGTGAGTTTTACTATGCCAATTTATCGGCTTTCTAGCATTAACATTTTCATTTTTTGCATAGCTTTTTGTTCTATTTGGCGAATACGCTCGGCTGAAACGCCAAATTCATCGGCAAGCTCATGTAAAGTTTTGCTATCTTTTTCTTGTAACCAGCGCGCTTGTACAACACGGCGGCTACGTTCATCCAAACTTCCAAGCGCATTAGCTAAACCCGTGGTTTCAGCATCCTCACTTTGTTTAGCTTCGATTGCCTCTAACGGCGTTAAGCTTTCGTCTTGCAAATAAGCTATTGGGCTGTAGTGCTCATCATCGTCATCATTAATATTGGCCTCGAGTGAAATTTCATGGCCATTTAAGCGTGATTCCATTTCAATCACTTCTTCTGGCTTAACATTGAGCTCATGTGCGATATGTTCAATTTCACTTGGTTGCAAAGTATTTAAGCTGGTTTTCATACTACGTAAGTTAAAAAATAATTTACGCTGCGCTTTAGTTGTTGCAATTTTCACCAAGCGCCAGTTACGTACGATATATTCGTGAATTTCAGCTTTTATCCAGTGTATTGCAAAGGAAACTAGGCGTACACCGCGCTCAGGGTCAAATCGTTTAACGGCTTTCATTAACCCAATGTTGCCTTCTTGAATGAGGTCTGATTGTGGCAACCCGTAGCCACTATAGCCACGGGCAATACTGGCAACAAGGCGCAAGTGAGATACAACGAGTTTGCGAGCAGCATCCAAGTCGTTGTCTTTTTTTAATTTGGTAGCGAGAGAGTATTCTTCCTCAGCCGTTAAAATCGGGTAGGCTTTAATCGCTCTAGAGTAATGCTCTAAGCTATCAGTAGCTGTTAATACTGGTAATGTTAATGCATTTGTCATTGAATTATTATCCTCCTGTGAGTATTTTAGCACTCAGCATTAGAGAGTGCTAGTGGATAAAAGTTTCAATTAATTTTGATGGAGGCGAGGGAGCGTGCAACCGCGAGATAAGACCCCAGCCAGCCAATAAAGATGGCTGTACTAACAATCGTAATTGATAGGTATGTGTTGAATAAAGGTAGACTGAAGTCGGCGCTATAAAGATTGGATATTTCAATGATGGATAAATTGAATATTTGAATAACAAAGGCGATGGCGACAAGTGTAAGAATTCCGCCAAAAAATCCATAAGTGATGCCTGCGTAAAGAAATGGTAAGCGAATAAAACTGCGAGAAGCTCCAATTAGGTTGCTAACTTCAATCTCATCTTTTTGAGTCAGTATTTGCATGCGTATGGTATTGCCGATGATAACAAGCAGTGCTGTAGCTAATAGCGCCGCAATAAAGAATATGATTTTTTTCGACAAGCTGATAAGTGTAGATAAGCGTTTTGCCCATTCGGTGTTCAAAACAGCCCGCTCTACACCTTGAATGTTTTGTAGTTCGCTTCTTAATGTTTCTAATGTTTCTGGATTAGTTGATTTTGCTTGAATAAAGAATGCATCTGGAAGAGGATTTTTATTAAGTTGCAGGATAGCATTACCGATATTGGTGTCAGTTTCAGATTGATCTTGCAAGCGTTGCCAGGCTTCGTCTTTTGTAACTAGATGAAATTGTTTAATTTCATTATTCTTGGCTAGAGCGGTATTAATGTTAGAGATTACTTCTGAGCTACTGCCAATTTTTATGAATAGACTGATTTCAGTTTCATCCTGCATATGATTGGTAAGCTTAGACATGTTATCAACACCAATGTAAAACAAGCTAGGTAGGCACATAGCTATACCTATCACCAAACTGATCATGAATGATGACAATGCGTTGTTACGCATTCTAGTTAGAACGAGCTTGATTGCTTGTAAATGAAGGTTAAGCCAATTATTCATAATGCGTTTTATCTGCAGTAAGTTGCTTGAGTGTATTTAATTTAATTTTGACTAAGTTTGCCATGATCAAGATGTAAAACTCGATTTTGTGTGGCACTCATACCAAGTGCATCATGGGTTGCTACAATCACCGTTACACCAACTTGATGAAATGCGTGAAATATTGACATGATATCCGCAGCATAGCTGGCATCTAAGTTGCCTGTTGGCTCATCTGCAATAAGAATAGCAGGCCGGCTAACAACAGCGCGGGCAATCGCTAAGCGTTGTTGCTCGCCACCAGATAGCGTGATCGGCATTGCTTTTTCTTTGTGCAAAAGACCAACTTTATCTAAAGCAGCTCTTACTCGTTTTGCTGCTTCTTGACCGTAAATGCCGTTAATTTGTAGTGGTAAAATCACGTTTTCAAAGCAGTTACGGTCATAAAGTAATTTGTGGTCTTGAAAAACCAATCCAAATTTACGCCGCATGAAAGGGATGGCGGAAGTTTTAAGTTTACTGATGTTTTGATTAGCAATTAAAACAGTGCCGCTCGTCGGCTGTTCAATAGCCGCAATCAGTTTTAATAATGTGCTTTTACCTGCGCCAGAATGACCCGTTACAAAAACCAATTCGCCAGCAACAATATTCAAGCTAATGTTTTTTAATGCATCATCACTACCTGGGTAGCGTTTGGTAACTTGGTCAAATTGAATCATTGCGATATATCTCCGTCATCTCGCTAATCAATCATCGCGTCGATAAACTCACGGGCATTAAATGGTCTTAAATCATCAATTGCTTCACCAATGCCAATATAGCGAATAGGTATGGGTCGAGCTTCGGCGATTGCGGCAATGACACCACCTTTGGCCGTACCATCAAGCTTACTCAGCACTAAGCCAGTAACACCTAAAGCATCATCGAAGGTTTTGACTTGAGTGACGGCATTTTGTCCAGTGTTAGCATCTAGCACCAACAGAACTTCGTGCGGGGCATCTGGTAATGCTTTGTTCATCACGCGTTTTACTTTTGCAATTTCATCCATAAGGTGCATCTGCGTAGGTAATCTTCCTGCTGTATCGGCAAGTACGATATCAATATTCTTGGCAATTGCAGAATTAATGGCGTCAAACATCACTGCTGCAGCATCACCACTGGTTTGCGCAACAACATGTACATTATTGCGTTCCCCCCAGACCTGAAGTTGCTCGCGGGCAGCGGCTCTGAAAGTGTCTCCCGCAGCAATCAATACTGACTTTCCTTCAGATTGAAATGCATATGCAAGTTTGCCGATAGTGGTGGTTTTCCCTGCGCCATTGACACCAGCCAGCATAATAACAAACGGCTTATGTGTGCCTGTTTCTAAAGTTTTTTGTAGGGGAGAAAGTAGATCGGATAGCGATTCTTTTAATGCGATTTTGAGTTGAGCAGTGTCGTCTAAGTTCTGACGGTTAACACGATTTTTGAGATCAGCTAGTAAGTTTTTCGTGGCATTAATGCCAACGTCAGAGGTGAGTAAAATGGTTTCAAGTTCTTCATAAACATCGGCATCAATTTTGCCGCCGCCGAATAAACTAGTTAGTTGATTGCCAAATTGTTTACGAGTCTTGGATAGCCCCTGCTTTAAGCGCTCAGTCCAACTTGCGTTGGTTTCTTGCACTGGGGTAGAGGGTTTATCTTTTTTGAAAAAATCGAACATGGTGCTGTTTTAATAGATTGCCTGATAATTGAAGGTGCTTGGTTTATTTCATTTTATATTAAATTTAGGCTGTGCTATTAAGTTACTGTTTTAGGGTTAAGGCAGTACTTACTTTTTTTGTTTTTCAATTAATTCGAAAATGCCCATACCAACCAGCATTGCAACTACAAAAATGATGCCTTTTATGCTACCTGCACCAAGTAAAACAAAAGCAGGTGCAGGGCAAATGCCTACTAAACCCCAGCCGATACCAAAAGTGAGTCCGCCCAATACTAAGCGTTTATCGATAATGCGTGAGGTTGGTACGTTCATGGGTAAGCCAAGAAAGCTAAGGCTGCGTTTTCTGGCAATAGCAAAAGCAATTGCACCAACGCCAATGGCCCCGCCCATGACAAGCGCCAGTGATGGATCCCATAAGCCAGCAAGATCAAGAAAAGCAAGTACTTTAGCAGGGTTCGCCATGCCGGCAAGAATGAGGCCAAAGCCAAAAATCAAACCAGATAATAGTGCAAACAATATTGCGGTTAAGCCTGAGAGATGTTTTTTCATTGGCTTAAGCTCCCAGTAGATGACGTGTAATGTACACAGTTAAAAAGCCCGTGCCCATAAATGCCAGTGTTGCAATAATTGATCGTTGTGAAAGGCGTGAAATGCCACAGACGCCGTGACCGCTTGTGCATCCAGAACCATAGCGAGTGCTGATGCCAACGATGATGCCTGCAACAATCAGCAAAGTGTAGCTAGATTCAATCTGCATAGCAAAGGTGTTTCCGGAAAGTTGCCAGATTAAAGGTGCTGCAACCAAACCTAAAATGAATGCAATTCGCCAGCCAGCGTCATGTAGTCGTGAGGTGAATAAGCCACCAATAATTCCGGTGATGCCGGCGATACGTCCATTAAATAAAATGAATAAAGCAGTGGCAATGCCTATCAATGCGCCACCTGCTAGCGCGGACCATGGCGTAAAGTTGTTCCAGTCAATTAACATAGTGTGAGATTTCGGCTAAAAATAAAATAAGCCGCGTACATGACGTGCGCGGCCTTACTAAGAAATTAAAAATTTTGTGAATTATAGCCTAAATTAAAGCTGCCAACCGTAGGCGATACCAAGTGAATCTTCGTACATTTTTAAGTTGGCTTCACCACCACCAAATGCAGTAGGAATCGAACCGCTACCACGTACTTTTTCTTCAAAGGCATGCATGTATGCTAATGAAAGCTCTGATTTGTTTGGTAGTACATAGGTTGCACCAAATGTGATGTGA
>CAYQZK010000073.1:0-9794 GCA_964422015.1 uncultured Methylotenera sp. | reverse complement strand
ACTCCTGACCCCTTGGTTCGTAGCCAAGTACTCTATCCAGCTGAGCTACGGGCGCATGAGCGTTATTATAAGCCATACTGCTTGTTTTTAAAAGAAAAAATATCTTTTAAGTGCAAAAATTTAAGTTTCAATTAGAAAAATAACTTTTTTACAAATTGTCATATTTTTTGCAAGAGATTTTTCTAAAGACCATCACAATAGTCTCTCTCGTTTTAATGATTAAGACGTTAAAAACAATAAAGCCGCAAATTGCGGCTTTATTTTTCGGCTTATGGGATGCCGATTATTCTGGTTTACGTAACCAGCTCATAGAAACTCTAAGTGCGAACAAGTATTGAGGTGTCGATAAATTCCTCCAATCCAGTCAAAAATTTCTAACCTGAGATCCTTGCAACTACCCATCATTTATACGCTTAATTTTTTAGGATTACAACTCATTTTTAAATCAAATTATGTGCTTGGTATACCTTTGGTTGACTCAATAAAAGGATCATCAAAATTGCAATCGTGCTCAGCAAACATATCCAAAAGACACTGGTGAAATTGGCGATAAATTTCAGCAGTATTTTGCTGTTCTGATTTCGAAAAACAGCCTTCAACCAACTCATCAAGCTTTTGTAAAATACGCTCATGCGCCTGACGATGTACACGGAAATATTCGTAATCTTCTGTAACATGCGGCCTGCTCAACATGATTCGTTCTTCATGGTCAAAATGCTGAGCGGCTAAATCTAATATGCAAAAAAGAAAAGATGGAAGCCGACCCTGACATGATGTTTGTTTTTCATGATCACACAGGTGACAATCTGGAGTTTGTTGCGAAGTTTTGCAAGAACAAGCCTCGCCTAAATTTTTCAAGTATTGTTCAAGTAGCCGGTGTTCTTTTTCTATCACACGATAATCAGCAACTGATAACTGATTAATTGCTTGGTCATGAAGTAGCATGTTAAGCCTCCCAATCATTGAATCAACCACACTCTATATGAGCTTACTATACTCATATTAGACTTAACGTAAAGAAAATATTTAGATTATTCGGTTAGACTTATATGATCACTATTGTGTCAGTTCCGATTTTATCTCTATGAATTATTTGATGTTTTTCCGCTTACTTGATGTGGTAACATCAACCTCTTGAAGTTTTTTTGCCTCAATGGCGAGCTCTGCAGCTTTGCGACGCTCAGAAATACGAGCTTGTGCAACTTGAAGCTCATCTAATGAAATTAGACCATCTTGGTTAATATCAACTCCATTAAAATGTCGGGCAATCTGAGGTAGTTTTTCTGTAGCCTCTAACCTATCAACCGTGCCATCTGCATCACTATCTGCCTCTAGAAATCGAGTCTTAATGCTATCCTGCATCGCTCGCCGACGCTCTTCAATTTGCATATGATCAGGATCTACACTACGCGCATAATCATTGAGTGCTCGGCGTAATTTCTCTCTATTTTCTGGACTAAAGTTCAAGTTAAGCGTCTGCAGCAAAGGATCAGAAGAATCATCTTCAGCTATAGCAAAATTAAAAGACGATTCAAGCCCAATACACAGCACAAAAACTGCACATTGAAAAATTGAAATACTTTTTAAAGTGACTATGTTCAAAGAGTTGATTTCTGAAAAAATTATTCAGCGCAATTATGCCGCATTATTTAGCAAGCCTGTTGTTAACCGAATGTTTCAATTAGTAGTAAAATTGTAACCATTTGTTAAGAGGTGAGTTTAATTTTTCAAGTAAATGCCGCATTTAGTTTATTTTATATCGTTTGATATTCGATTAAATTAGCTTAAACTCTAAATAAATTCACTATCTTCATTAAATTTTGAGATGAAACCAAATCATGACAGATCAGCATAAAAAAATACTCGTTGTTGATGATGATGTGCGCTTACGCGAATTATTGCAACGCTATCTTTCAGAGCAGGGTTTCACCATAAAAGTTGCATCTGATGCGAAAGAAATGGACGCCATTCTCGCAAATGAAACCATAGATTTGCTTGTACTCGACTTAATGTTGCCCGGTGAAGATGGACTGTCAATTTGCCGTCGAGTTCGAAATGTAACAGCTTCTTTACCCATCGTGATGCTTACAGCCAGAGGTGAAGAAGTCGATAGAATCGTTGGCCTAGAAATGGGCGCAGATGATTACTTACCAAAACCATTTAACCCTCGCGAACTGCTCGCTCGAATTAACGCAGTATTGCGTCGTTATGAACGCGTACAACCAAGTGCGCCTGCTCCAAGCAACGACAGTATTAGCATTGGTGAATTTTTATTCAACACCTCTACACGTACCTTAACGCATAATGGCACATCTATTCCTATTACGAGTGGTGAATTTGCATTGCTTAAGGTATTTGTAGATCACCCTCGCCAACCTTTGTCACGCGACAAACTGATGCAACTTGCCCGAGGTCGCGAATTAGATGTATTTGACCGCAGTATAGATGTACAAGTGTCACGATTAAGAAAATTAATAGAACCAGACCCCACTCATCCGCGCTATTTACAAACCATGTGGGGCTTTGGTTATGTTTTTATTCCTGATGGCGAAGTTGAGCAATAACTAGTCACAGCATCCTTCATTTAGTTTTTACTAAAAATTGCGCTTTTTACCCCAAACACTTCTCGCACGCGGAATGTTACTTATTGCCGTGCTATTGGCGATAGGCCAATTTGCTTCTCTGCAAATTTTTGAGTACTTTGAGCGTGAACCTCGTGCAGAAGCCACGGCTCTTCAGGCTGTAACAGTAGTCAATTACACTCGAGCATCGCTCATTGCTTCTCAAGAAAATCTTAGGCTAGCCCTACTTTCCGAACTTACTGGTAAAGAAGGTGTACGCGTCTATTATGCTGATTTCATGGAAGATATTGAGCCGCTACCTGCAGACCCATTTATCCAAATGGTCGCCGATAAAATTCGCCAACGTTTGGGGGTGGAAACCATCATCACGGTCAATCACTACGGTGTACAGGGTCTTTGGGTTAGCTTTAACATTGGCCAAGATGATTTTTGGGTAGTCATTCCACGTGTACATGTAGAGCGCCCTTTTCCTTGGAAATGGCTAGGATGGGGTGCTTTATTGCTATTGTTGTCGCTTGGGGGAGGTTACATTATTGCAGTGCGAATTAATCGACCACTACACTTATTAAAAAACGCCGCCAACAGAGTGCGCAATGGTGAAGCTCCAGAAAAGTTACCTGAAGGTAGCTTTGCAGAGTTGCGTGAAGTGAATCATACCTTTAATAAGATGGCAGATTCTCTGGCAGAATTAGATGCTGAAAGAACCTTAATTCTGGCTGGTGTTTCTCATGACATTCGCACGCCTCTAGCAAGATTAAGATTAGCGGTAGAAATGCTGCCTGATGACAGTTCTGCCAGCCTAAAAACAGGCATGATAGAAGATATTGGCGATATTGATAACATCATTCACCAGTTCTTAGACTTTGTACGTGGTGTCGAAGGTGAACCTACACAGCTCATTGACATCAACAGCCTGCTTCAGTCATTGCAAGAGCGACAGTCTCGGGCTGGACGGCATTTAGTAGTTCAGTTTTCCCCCACCTACCGGCTACCGATTAGACCGCTAGGCATGCAGCGACTATTGGATAACCTAGTGAACAATGCTTACATTTATGGCGGTGGTGAAGTCCGTGTTGTAAGTAAAATTTATCCCGATGAGATTATTATTAGCGTACTTGATAATGGCCCTGGAATTCCTGAAACGCATGTTGAAAAATTGTTGAGGCCTTTTGAGCGTCTAGATACTGCACGAACCAATGCTGGTGGTAGTGGCTTAGGTTTAGCTATTGCAGATCGGATAGCCAGTCTTCACAAAGGAAAATTAACCTTAATTAATCGACCCGAAGGCGGTTTAGAAGCTCGATTAAGTTTGCCTACTCAAATTTCTAAAAATTAAGCTGGAGCTATCCAAAATGGAAACACTATCATGGTTAAGTACTTTTCCTGACTTACTATCTTTAGAGGACTCAGCAAAAGCTTTACTTGCAAAGCACTCACGCATCGCTGAAGCCCCCGTTGGCACCATTGGTTACTCCGAAGGCATGCCCTGCAATGCTTATGTAATGAGGCTCTCAGGGCAGTCTCGAGTTTACAAAATTTCTAGCGGGGGACGTGAAATCTTGCTTTATCGCGTAGCAGCTGGTGAAACTTGTGTGCTCACCACAACTTGCCTGCTCGGGCGAAGTGACTACCCAGCTTCAACCGTCGTCGAAGAACCTATTCGCGATGTCATTGTACCAGCCCCAATTTTTCATCAGCTTATGGTTGAGTCTTCAGTATTTAGACGCTTTGTAATGGAAAATTATGGCGCTTTAATTAGCGATCTAATTGTGCTGTTGGATGAAGTTGCATTTCACAATCTGGATGCGCGTTTAGCAAAATTATTACTTGATGAGTCCGGCACAAAAATCAGCCGTACTCACCAACAAATCGCTGATGAACTTGGTACTGCGCGTGAAGTGGTTAGCCGACAACTCAAACGTTTTGAAAATAAACAGTGGGTGTCACTTGGTCGTGGCTATATAGAAGTTCTCAACAAAGACGCACTGCGCAAAATTTTAAATTAATCAAATAGCGCATTCACTTTAGCGGCCATAATAAAATCATTTTCATGTAGCCCATTTATTTTATGCGTCTGAAAAACAACCCTAGCATAACCCCATCCAACCGTAATGTCGGCGTGATGCCCTTCTTCCTCGCACAATTCTCCAACTTTTTGTGTGAAAGCTAGCGCATCGATAAAATTATCAAACTTAAACGTGCGCTTTACTTTAGTTGCACCATCGAGTAAATCCCAGCCTGATACTTCTGCAACATAACGCTCAGCCAAATCACAATGCATTGGCGCAACACCCCCTTGGCAGGGAGTACATTCTTTTGTAACAAGCTCCATATCACACACCTCTTTCACTAAATAGAGTGGCTAGGCCCACAATTTAGGCATTCGCCAAAAGAAAACCAATTAAATCAGAAAGCTAAGCACTTGCTGGAGGCTCAAACCAATTAAGTTTCTCCCGCAATTGCACAACCTCCCCAATAATAGTCAGGCACGGGGCTTTAATATTTGCCGCATGTACCTTTTCTGCCAAGTCTTTTACGGTAGCCACAACCACACGTTGCTGCGGCGTTGTACCCTGCTGCACAACCGCAGCAGGCATATCAGGTGACACACCATGCGCCATGAGTTGCTGGAAAATTTCTGCCAATCCAACCAAACCCATATAAATCACAACAGTTTGCCGCGGGCGTGACATGGCAATCCAGTCTAAATTCAAAACCCCATCTTTATGATGCCCCGTAATAAATAAGCAAGCCTGCGCATAATCACGGTGCGTTAGTGGAATACCCGCATAGCTAGAAACACCATTCGCAGCAGTAATTCCTGGTACTACCTGAAAAGGCACACCGTATTGCATCAAGGTTTCAATTTCTTCGCCGCCACGCCCAAAAATAAAGGGGTCACCTCCTTTAAGGCGTAATACTCGTTTGCCTTCTTTAGCAAGCCGCGCCAATAATTCATTAATTTCTTCCTGCGGCATAGTGTGCTGGTCACGTGCTTTTCCCACATAAATCAGCTCCGCATCTCGACGCACTAACTCCATTACCGCTGGGCTTACCAATTTGTCATAAACACAAACATCACATTGTTGCATCAGGCGTAAAGCCCTAAATGTAAGTAAGTCAGGGTCACCAGGCCCACCGCCAACCAAATACACTTCTCCGTGATTTGATTGGCCATCTTCTTGGGATAACGCATTACTTAAACCTTGCCGTGCCTCCGCCTCTTGCCCAGACAAAATACGCTCAACAATTGGACTTTGTAAAATGTTTTCCCAAAAAATTCGGCGTTCCTGAGTTGTTTTAAACTTGGCTTTAACTTGATCTCGAAACTCACCAGCTATAGAGGCAATTCGCCCATAACTTGCTGGCAGCATCGTTTCAATTTTAGTGCGAATATAGCGCGCCAGAACGGGTGCTGCACCTTCACTGGAAATAGCTATCACTATAGGCGAACGGTCCACTATCGACGCCATGGTAAAAGTACATAAAGCAGGACAATCCACCACATTCACTGGAATATTCAGTAGTTTTGCATCTCGTGAAACAGCTTCATTCACCAAAGCATCATCAGTCGCAGCAATCACTAAGCAAGCACCTTGCAACTGCACTGAGGCATAAGTCGTTTGTGTATATTGAATTTTTTTTGCATCAACCAGCACCTGCAGCTCTTGGCAAATATCAGGTGAAACTAGCATGACTGCTGCATTCGCCTTTAGTAAGCTAGTCACTTTACGGCTCGCCACCTCACCTCCACCGATAACAACACAGAGGCGATTGGTGATATTGATAAAAATTGGAAGTGCCTGCATAAAATAATCACTCGTTAATTTGGTCTCATTTTAACCTGCACCTATCAAGTTAGCGTGAAGCAAATGATCAAATGCGCTAAAATCATGCTTTGTAAATCAGTAGCAATATCTTGAATTCAATACCTAAAAAACCAGCATCCCCAAAAAAAGTATTCATTAAAACCTTTGGTTGCCAGATGAATGAATACGATTCATCACGCATGTCAGATATGCTCAATGCCTCTGAAGGCATGATAGAAACAACTAACGCAGAAGATGCTGATGTTATTTTGCTCAACACCTGTTCTGTTCGAGAAAAAGCAGAAGACAAGGTATTTAGCCATTTAGGCCGCTTTATCCCACTCAAAAAAGCAAACCCAAACCTCATTATTGGCGTTGGTGGCTGCGTTGCCTCACAAGAAGGCGACAATATCATCAAACGTGCCCCTTACGTAGACGTCGTATTTGGGCCGCAAACCTTGCATCGATTACCTGAGCTCATTAAAAACAGCCAATCCAGCGGTCAATCTCAAGTGGACATTACTTTTCCAGAAGTAGAAAAATTTGACCACCTGCCACCGCCACGCGTAGAAGGCGCCAGTGCATTTTTAAGCATTATGGAAGGTTGTAGCAAATACTGTAGTTTCTGTGTCGTACCCTATACTAGAGGTGAAGAAGTCTCACGACCATTCGCAGACATTTTGACAGAAGCTGTGCAACTAGCAGAACAAGGTGTAAAAGAAATTACGCTTCTCGGCCAAAACGTTAATGCCTATCGTGCTGAATACGAAAACGTAGAAGCCGACTTAGCCATGCTGATTGAAACCATTGCTGAAATTCCGCAAATTGAGCGCATACGCTTTACCACTAGCCATCCAAATGAAATGAATCAACGGCTCATTGATTGCTTTGCTCATGTACCCAAACTAGCAGCACAACTGCATCTCCCAGTACAGGCAGGAAGTGACCGCATACTCATGGCAATGAAGCGTAATTACACTACTCTGCAATTCAAATCAATTATCCGTAAGCTTAGAACAGCAAACCCCAGCCTGACATTTACCTCTGATTTTATTGTTGGCTTTCCAGGTGAAAGTGAAGCCGATTTTGAAGCTACAGTAAAACTCATGCAGGACGTAGGTTTTGATGCAAGCTTCAGTTTTTTATACAGCCCTCGCCCAGGAACACCCGCATCATTTCTGCAGGATGACACCCCTGAAGAAGCCAAACTTGCTCGTTTAAATAAGCTGCAAGCAATTAACGAAGCACAAGCTAAAACAATTTCAGAAGCGATGCTAGGCACAACGCAACGTGTATTGATTGAAGGTGCTTCATGGAAAGATTCAAACTTACTCGCTGGAAAAACAGATAACAACCGCGTAGTAGATATTAGAGGTGATTTAAGTCTGGCGCATCAATTTGTAAATGTAAAAATTACGGATGTATCCAACCCAAGACGCTTAATAGGCGAAATTATTTAATATGAAAATTACCCGAACCCCAGAAGACAATTCGCGCTTGGCAAATTAATGTGGCGCTCTAGATGAAAATATCAAACAAATCGCTGATGCGCTAGATATTGAAATTGCTCGTCGTGGTTCACATTTCAAACTCACGGGCGATACACGCCATGTTCGACTAGCGGCACAATTGCTTGAAAACTTTTACATTCGCGCAAAAGACCCTGTCGACCTACAAGAAATTCAGTTAGGCCTGGTTGAAGTTGATAAATTAAAACCTGAAGACGTCATCACCTCAAACGCTCCAGTATTGATGACGCGTCGCAGTGATCTACACGGTCGCACACCCAGACAAATTGCTTACCTGCAACAAATTCAAGATCACGATATTACTTTTGGCATTGGTCCAGCGGGTACGGGGAAAACCTATTTAGCGGTTGCCTGCGCGGTAGACGCTATGACGCGTGACCGTGTTAAACGCATTGTATTGGTTCGCCCTGCTGTTGAAGCTGGGGAGCGACTTGGGTTTTTACCTGGAGATATGAACCAAAAAGTGGATCCTTACTTACGCCCTTTATATGATGCCTTATACGATTTAGCCGGCTATGACACCGTTAATAAAATGTTTGAACGTGGTGCAATTGAAGTTGCGCCACTAGCCTATATGCGTGGCCGCACACTCAACCAAAGTTTCATTATTTTGGATGAAGCTCAAAACACCACTCCTGAACAAATGAAAATGTTTCTAACGCGCATTGGCTTTGGCACAAAAGCAGTCATTACTGGCGATGTCACTCAAATTGATTTACAACGTCACCAAAAAAGCGGCTTAGTAGAAGCCCAAAAAGTACTTAAAGATATTAAAGGTATTGCCATGACGCACTTCTTATCTGCCGATGTTGTTCGCCATCCATTGGTACAGAAAATCGTCAATGCCTATGAAGATTATGAGCAAAAGAACAGCGCCACATAATCCACCATCAAGATATAATTTGACCAAACAAGCTACTTGGGAATCTTAAAATGACACCAAATAAATTTAGTAGATTTACACAGCAATGCATGGGCTTCGCCGCACAGTCACTGCTGATTATTATTGCAATTGCTACTGTTTTAGCTATATTCCAAGCAGTTCTGCACATTTGGCAAGCGCAAACCATTACTGTTGGTGATCTGTTACTGCTATTTTTATATCTAGAAGTGATGTCGATGCTTAATCACTATCTTGGTTCAGGCAACCTACCAGTGCGCTATCCATTATATATTGGCATCATTGCGCTAGCGCGTTACCTAGTGCTAGAAATTGACAAGATTAACGCCATCACGATGTTTGCACTTTCCGGCTCTATCTTGCTGATTTCATTTGCCATTCTTATTTTACGCTATGGCCATGTACGATTCCCGTACACCGACTGCCCTTCGCAATCAGATGGTTCTTGAACCATGCCTTCACTCAGCATTAACGTTCAATACGCCTCAAATAAACAGTCATTACCCACAAAAAAACAATTTAAAAAATGGGCAATGGCTGCGTTACGCGTAGACACAGAAGTGACTATTCGCATCGTCGATGAAGATGAGGGTCGAGAATTGAACAACCATTATCGCCACAAAGATTACGCGACTAATGTGCTCACATTCCCACTCACTGAAGAGCCTTATTTAATGGGTGACATTATTATCTGTGCTCCCGTGGTTGAAGCAGAAGCCCAAGCGCAGAACAAATCTCTTGAAGCTCATTACGCTCATCTCACCGTGCATGGCATCTTGCACTTACATGGTTACGACCACGAAACTGACCCACAGGCTGAACTAATGGAAGGGCTAGAAACTGCAATAATCACGAAATTAGGGTATGCTTCGCCTTATCTCATTACAGAGGGTGCCAACTAATGGCTACCGAGTCGGAAAAACCAAGTAACAAACCGGGTCTACTAGAACGCCTAAGCCACTTTTTATTACGT
>CAYQZK010000072.1:0-9797 GCA_964422015.1 uncultured Methylotenera sp. | reverse complement strand
CAGCAGAGCCATGTAAGTTACCTAACGCAATGGCAGGTGATCCACCATTGAAAGAGGTGGTTTCTAAAACCTTTGAGGTGGGTGCTCGCGGTAACTTGTTGTCAAATATGAAGTGGTCGGCAGCTGCATATCGCGCAGAAAATCATGATGACATTCAATTTATTGCAACTAATGCCACCAATGGTATGGGGTATTTTGATAACGTAGGTAAAACCCGCCGCATGGGCTTTGACTTAGGTTTGTTGGGTAGTATTGATAAGTTTAGCTGGAATGCCGGTTATAGTTATGTAAAAGCAACTTATCAATCAAATTTGGAATTGACCAATGCACTAAATTCTGCTTCTGATGGAAATGCCATTCAGGTTGGTAAGGGTGATCGTTTGGCAAACTTGCCAGAACATGCGTTCAAACTTCGCTTGCAATATGCCATGTTGCCAAACTGGACGATTGGTACCAATATCAACACCTTCTCTGATGTTTATACCAGAGGCAATGAAAACAATAAACATCAAGCTAACAATGGTAACCCTAATCGTGTTCAAGACAGCGGAAAAATCGGTGGTTACACTGTTGTCAACTTGGATACACGCTATACGTTCGGTAACACTGGTTGGCAAGCATTTGCAAAAGCCATCAATATTTTTGATAAAGAGTACGCTACCGGCGGTATGTTAGGTGAAAACTGGATTGAAAATGGTGCGTTTAGTGGTGAAGATGAGCCATCAAAAATGTTGATGCCAGGTGCTCCACGTGCTGGCTGGATCGGCGTGCGCTATGAGTTTGGCGGTAATAAATCTGCATCAGCTACTGATGTAGATTAATTCAATAAAATGCCGATTTATTAGGCATTTTATTGAGTGAGAGCGTAATCTATTACGGAAAGAAATCTCGTGATAGGCTACGCTCTTATTTTATTGAGCATATCAATTTCTGAGGCTTTGTTTGCAATCTTTACTCATCAATTCGAATAATTCATCTGCGTTTTCTAGCCAACAATCAAAAATATTGATCGTTGAGGATGAGGCTTTATTTGCGCGCGCTGTCATGCGTAGGTTGCAAAAGGCGGGCTACGAGTGTGAGCATGTAGAGAGCTTGCAGGATGCTCGTGCGATTAGCCGACAATTTTCCGCAGATATTGTGTTGTTGGATATGCGTTTGCCATATGGTAATGGGTTGGATTTGCTCGCTGATTTTGTAGCTAAAGATATCGCAGTCGTGGTGATGACTGCGCACGGTGAAATTAGTGATGCAGTGAATGCCATTAAACAAGGAGCCATTGATTACCTCAAAAAGCCGATTGATCTTGAAGAGCTATTGTTAGTGATTCAAAAAGCAGAAAACTCAGCGCAGCAAAATAATAGTTTGGACTACTCACGTCAACGCAATACGCATGCGGCAGAGGGTGTGGAGTTGTTGGGCGATAGCCAAGCGATTAACAACGTCAAGGTGCAGATTAAGCGTATTGCCCAATTAGTTGCTTATGACACCGTGCCACCAACAGTACTCATTACTGGAGAAACAGGTACAGGCAAAGATGTTGCGGCGCGATTGTTGCATGCTTCGTGTGCCAAAAGTGATAAACCGTTTGTGCATATTGACTGTGCTTCATTCCCTGCTGAACTGATTGAGAGTGAGTTGTTTGGCCACGAAAAGGGGGCTTTTACAGGGGCTCTTAATACGCGGCCTGGTTTAATTGAAGCCGCTGAAGATGGCACTCTCTTTTTGGATGAAATTGGTGAACTGCCTTTAACTTTGCAGGCTAAATTGCTCAATGTGTTGGAGCGTCGTGTTGTGCGGAGACTTGGTTCAACCAAGGAGCGTGCGGTACCGGCAAGGTTTATTGCTGCAACTAACCGCGATCTGCATGCGATGTCGTTAGATGGGCGTTTTAGGCAAGATTTGTATTACAGACTCAATGTGATGAGCATTACTATGCCGCCTTTGTCTGAGCGAGACGGTGATGCTGTGTTGTTGGCGCACCATTTTGCAACGCAGACAGCTAAACGCTATAGCTTGGCTAAACCGGTTTTTTCAACTGAGGCATTGGCGATGATTCAGCATTACCACTGGCCTGGTAATGTGCGCGAATTACGTCATCAGGTTGGTCGGGCGATGTTGCTTTGCCAAGATGGGCATATTACGGAGTTAGATTTAGCCTTACCTCTGCATCGCACGATAACTGAGGCAGCAGGTCAGCAAGGATCACAGTCGGCGCTAGATGCGGCTGAAAAGGCGATTCTGTTGCAAGTGTTGGCTGAAACAAGAAATAATGTTTCAGAGGCAGCGCGTAAGCTTGGTATTACAAGAATGACCATGCGCTATAGAATGGATAAGCATCAAATCACTACTTAGAAGTGCCCTTTAGTATATTTTGCAGGATCAATTTGTTTGTTGTGTAAGGCTGTAGCGACTAGTACACCGCTGATATTTAAACTGATTAATGCGTCTATATCCGCTTCATTACTAATGCCCCCAGCGGCAAAAACTTCTCTCCCATTTGCAATATTTCTGATGTGTGTCAATTTTTCAGTGTCTGCACCAAAATTGCTTCCAACGCGATTGAGCGTCATTAGAATCAGTTTTTGAGGCCAGTCAGTTGTATTATTTTGTAATCCTTCTGGGCCTAAAAAACCCGCCTGATTGAAGTCGAGTGATAATATAAAGCGACCATCTAATGCTTTGCTAATTTCTGTTAAGTCTCGAATTTCAGCAAGATTTTCACTACCAATAACGTGTGTGACTTTTACATTGTTCCAATGAGCAAGTTGTTTCGTGTTTTTAATGCCTGCATCTAGCCAAATTTCAAGATTAGGGTGTAGTGCTTGCAACTGTACAATAGTGGATAAATGATCACCTTGATTTGTAATGGCATCAAGATCCGCAATGTAGAGGTGCTTGAATGCGTATAATTCGAGTAACGCATTAACGATGTCAATAGGTGCGCTGGAGTTGCATAACTGCGATTGAATCGCTTGGTAATTTTGGCGCTGTCCAAAGCGGGCGTGTACAACCTCGCCATGCATTAAATCAATGACTGGGATAATGTTCATTTAAGTGTTGTTTGAGGTTTTTTTGAAGATATTGTTGTTGGAATATATCACAGCTGGCGGGCTGAGCAGTCAACCATTACCCCCTTCATTATTGCGAGAAGGTGAGTTGATGCGTAATGCTTTGCTCGCAGATTTTTCTATGATTAAAAATGTAGAGATTTTAACTACCTACGATTATAGAGTTGGCGTTGCTGAGTCGGGCTTTCAAGCAATACCTATTAAAGAAAATACTGACGCATTTTCTATATGGAGTGAGCTTTTAAAGACTTGTGATGCGGCGTTGATAGTGGCGCCAGAAACCGATGGAATATTGGCGAGCCTGTCTAGAATGGTTGAAAGTTCTGGCGTGATTAATTTAGCTTGTAAATCTTTAGCAGTGGAAATTGCTACCAACAAATATGATACCTATCAAAATTTGAAAAGCGCTGGAATATTCACTATTTCTACTTATACTGTTGATGAGTTTTTAAAACTTGAAAGCAAAAAAAATAGTGCTTATGTGATTAAGCCTCTTGATGGGGCTGGTTGTGAGAACACCTTTTACTTTGCGAATCAGGCCGCAGTAAGTGATTGGTTAGAGCAGCATCAGAATCAGTGGCATAAGTTTGTAGTTCAGCCTTATCAGATGGGAACTCCAGCGAGCATGTCTATATTGTGCAAAGATGGTGATGCTTGGCTTTTGAGTTGCAATCAGCAAACGATTAAAATAGCGAACTCAGAGATTAACTATCAAGGTAGTGTGGTCAACGGCTTGATCCAGTATCAGCCTCTGTTTACTGAGTTGGCAAAGAGAATTGCAGCAGCAATACCCAGCCTAAATGGTTATGTAGGTGTTGATGTGATTGTAGATAACGCTGATGTTTACGTGGTTGAGATTAACTCAAGAATTACTACATCTTATATAGGTCTGCGTGAATCTATTGGTATTAATCCAGCTCAATTGATATTAGATTTAGCTTGTTGTGAGTTGTCGAATAGCACTTTTGAATTACCTTTAAATATGATGAATAAGCCTGTAAAGATTTGCCTTAATGCGTAATTCCGTAATTGGTTGGGATGTTGGTGGGGCACACCTAAAAGCGGCAATGCTTAATGCTGATGGCGAGCTACAACAGGTGTTACAAGTGCCTTGTGCGCTTTGGCGTGGCTTGGATGAGCTGGAAAAGGCTATTGATATAGTTTTGAATGCTTTTTCAACGGAGCCTGTATTGCATGCGATTACTATGACGGGTGAGTTAGTCGATCTATTTCAGAGCCGTCAGCAGGGTGTGCAGTCTATCTGTAAAGTGATGGCGGCCAAGTTGCATGGTGAACAAGCTTTTTATTCTGGAGCAGCAAACGCAGATTTATCAGCGTTTGTTTCATTATCAGAAGTGGAGGGCCATTGGCAGCACATCGCTTCTGCTAATTGGCTGGCTAGTGCTAGCGTTATTGGTGAGTTGTTAGAAAGCAATAAAGCAAAAAATCGCCAAAAGGCGCAACATGCTCTTTTGATCGATATCGGCAGCACGACTTCAGATTTCGTTTTGTTTGAAAACAATCAGCCCGTTTGCCTCGGTTTTACAGACGCTGCACGCATGCAGTCAGAAGAGCTGGTTTATACTGGAGTTGTTCGCACACCGCTTATGGCTGTGGCGCAGAAAGTGCAGTTTGAGAATAAACAAACCTCTGTGGCAGCTGAATATTTTGCAACTACTGCGGATGTATATCGGTTAACTGGTGATTTGCTCGCAGAGGATGATATGGCGGATACTGCAGATGGCCAAGATAAATCTGTATGGTCTAGTGCTCGACGCCTAGCCCGTATGATAGGCCATGATGTGGAGTATGCTGAAACGTCAGCTTGGCTGGCACTTGCTCAAGAGTTTAAAACACAACAACTGTTGCGATTAAAAAATATTGCGTTGCAACATATCGCGCGATTGCATGGTGGTAATGTGTCGCTAAGCGAGATATGTTTAGTTGGAGCGGGGGCTGGTGCTTTTTTAGCAAAAGAAATAGCCAGTGAATTGCATGTGCGGTATCTTGACATTTCAGAGCTGATTGAAGTGAGCGTAAAAAATAATATGACTTCGGCTTTAAGTCATTCGGAAACAAGTCGTTTGGCGAG
Source organism: uncultured Methylotenera sp. (assembly GCA_964422015.1). Classification (GTDB taxonomy): domain Bacteria; phylum Pseudomonadota; class Gammaproteobacteria; order Burkholderiales; family Methylophilaceae; genus Methylotenera. The sequence continues at coordinate 4,637 of CAYQZK010000072.1, read as the reverse complement.
AGTGTGTTTGCCTGCATACGCAGTAGCTTACTTAGCGTTTCATCAACAAATCTAAAGTACATGAGCCTTTTAAAACATCCTCTGAAATACAATGTTGACACTGCGCAACTTTTTGCGAGAGTTAGCCACAAGCCATGGGCTATGCTTTTGGATAGTGGCTACCCAGAGAGTCAATATGGCCGTTACGATATTTTTGTCGCAGATCCTTTCATCACCATTCGCAGCTATGAAAACGAGGGCGATGCATCCGTAATCTGTACAGAAATTGTACAAAATGGTGAAAAAACACTGCGTTATGACGATCCATTTGTCATTCTGAATCAATTATTAGCACCGTTTCAAGCGGTTCAAAATGAATTGCCGTTTAGTGGCGGTGCTGTTGGCTATTTTGCTTATGATCTGGCGCGTCAAATAGAGCTCTTACCAAACATTGCACAAAAAAACTCTACCTTGCCACATATGATGGTGGGTATCTATGATTGGGCCGTAGTTGTTGATCACCGTGAAAAAACAGCACATTTGGTATCCAATGGTTTTCAGCAAAGTACTCATGACCAATGGGCTGCGCTCTGTGATTCATTCGAGGGTTCTGTAGACCACCTAGCAGGAGTATTTGAGTTAACAAGTGAAGTGGCAAGTAACATGAATTTTGCCCAATACACCGCAGCTTTTGACCAAGTAAAAAACTATATTGCTGAAGGTGATTGTTATCAGGTTAACCTTGCTCAGCGTTTTTCTGCACAAGCAAAAGGGGATGGCTGGGTAGCGTATAAAAAACTTCGAGAAATAAGCCCGGCACCTTTTATGGCGTACATGAATTTTGGTGATTTGCAAGTACTATCAGGGTCGCCAGAGCGATTTGTGCAGTTAACTAACTCACATATTGAAACTCGTCCGATTAAAGGCACTAGGCCGCGATCTGACGATGTTGAGCAAGATCAAAAATACGCGCAAGAGTTACAGCAAAGTATTAAAGATCATGCTGAAAATTTGATGATTGTTGATTTACTCCGTAACGACATTAGTAAAAATTGTGAAATAGGCTCGGTTAAAGCAGAGAAGCTTTTTCAGTTACAAAGCTTTGCTAATGTGCATCATTTGGTGAGCATCATTACGGGCAAGTTAAAACAGGGCAAAACGGCGATTGATTTATTGAGAGGCTGTTTTCCTGGAGGGTCTATCACAGGTGCGCCTAAATTAAGATCAATGCAAATTATCGAAGAGTTAGAGCCGCATCGGCGTGGCGTTTATTGCGGGACAATTGGCTATATTGGCTTTGATGGCAATATGGATACCAATATCGCTATTCGCACAGCAGTTTATTCCACTCAACAAGATAAAGCAGGTGAAATCAGTTTTTATTCCGGTGGCGGGATAGTTTCGGATTCTGTGTTAGAAAAAGAGTATGCTGAGACACTAGATAAGGCGTCTAGCATGATGAAAGTGATGCACTATTTCAGCACAAATAAACGGTGATGTGTTTTGGTTTTAATGGTTTAATACATCATCTGCATAGTAATATATTTTATAAATCGTGCTGAGGGTTGAACTCTATAGTTTCAGCCCCATCAATAAGCATGTAAGCTTTAAAGCTTAATTTCTCAGTTTAATTTTGAGGTCGATTCATGACACAGTTATTACCTTCATATACCCCAGATAATGGTTTGCTACCTGTTTTGCCTTTGCGCGACGTGGTAGTTTATCCGCATTTAGTGATTCCATTATTTGTAGGTCGCACCAAGTCTGTAAAAGCCTTAGAAATTGCATCTGAGGGTAGTAAGCAGATTTTATTGGTTGCGCAAAAATCGGCCAATAAAGATGAGCCTGATGCAGACGACCTTTACGAAGTAGGTACTATTGCTACAGTATTACAAATGCTGAAATTGCCTGACGGTACGGTGAAGGTGCTTGTTGAAGGTGTTCAGCGTGCAAAAATTAGTGGCTATACCGAAACGGCTGAATGCTTTGCTGCTCATGCGGAACTTATTCCTGAATCTACAAGCGATATTGAGGTGCAGGCCTTGATGCGTACAGTGTTCACCCAGTTTGATCAGTACGTCAAACTTAATAAGAAAATCCCACCAGAAATACTCACTTCATTAGCAACAATTGATGATGCTGGTCGTTTGGCAGATACCATTGCCGCTCACTTAACGCTTAAGCTAGATGAAAAACAAAAAGTGTTAGAAATGTTTAGCGTTGCAGAACGCTTGGAGCACTTGCTTCGCCTAATGGAAGGCGAAATAGATATTTTACAGGTTGAAAAGCGCATTCGTGGTCGTGTAAAGCGCCAAATGGAAAAAACTCAGCGTGAGTACTATTTGAACGAGCAGGTAAAAGCTATTCAAAAAGAGTTGGGTGAGCATGATGAAAATGCTGAAATGGATGAGCTTGAGTCTCGCATTGAAGCAGCTCGCATGCCTAAAGACGCACTTGCGAAGGTGACGAGTGAGCTTAAAAAATTAAAACTAATGTCGCCGATGTCGGCAGAGGCTTCTGTTGTGCGTAACTATATTGATACGCTTATTAATTTGCCGTGGAAAAAGAAAACTAAAATCAGTAAAGATTTAATGGCTGCAGAAGCAGTGTTAAACGACGATCATTATGGTTTAGAGAAAGTAAAAGAGCGCATTGTTGAATATCTTGCAGTGCAGCAGCGTGTTGATAAGATTAAAGCGCCTATTTTGTGTCTTGTTGGACCTCCAGGGGTAGGTAAAACTTCATTAGGGCAAAGTATTGCTAAAGCGGTCAATCGTAAGTTTGTACGCATGGCGCTTGGTGGCGTGCGTGATGAATCTGAAATTCGAGGACATAGACGCACGTATATTGGATCTATGCCGGGCAAGATTTTGCAAAGCATGACTAAAGTCGGCGTTAAAAATCCATTATTTCTTTTGGATGAGGTTGATAAGTTAGGGCAAGACTTTAGAGGGGATCCATCTTCAGCTTTGTTGGAAGTGTTAGATCCAGAGCAAAATCATACATTTGCAGACCACTATGTTGAAGTTGAGTATGATTTATCTGATGTAATGTTTGTTGCTACAGCTAACTCACTTAATATTCCAGCGCCATTACTTGATCGTATGGAGATTATTAATCTTGCTGGTTATACCGAAGATGAAAAAGTGAATATAGCAATGCGTTATTTATTGCCTAAGCAGCTTAAAACACATGGTTTGAAAGAGCATGAGGTTAGTGTTACTGAGCCAACATTGCGAGATATCGTTCGTTTTTATACACGTGAAGCGGGTGTTCGTAAGTTAGAGCAAGAAATTGCAAAAGTGTGTCGGAAAGTAGTGAAAGAACTACTCACGTCTAAAGCAAAACAAGGTGCTAAGGCTCCGAAGAAAATTAACATCACACCTAAAACATTGGATAAGTACTTAGGGGTTCAGCGTTACGACTACGGTGTAGCCGCTAAAGAGAATCAAGTAGGGCAGGTTACTGGTTTGGCTTGGACGTCTGTAGGCGGTGAACTATTGACGATTGAAGCTGTGCTTTTGCCTGGTAAAGGTAAAACCACTACTACCGGTAAGTTGGGCGATGTAATGCAAGAATCAACACAAGCTGCAATGAGCGTAGTGCGCAGTCGCGCTAAGCGTCTCGGTATTGTGAGTGATTTCTATGAAAAGAATGATATTCACATTCACTTTCCAGAGGGTGCTACACCAAAAGATGGTCCTAGTGCAGGTATCGCTATTACAACTGCTTTAGTTTCGATCCTCACAGGTATTCCAGCACGTGCCGATGTTGCTATGACAGGTGAAATTACTTTGAGAGGTGAGGTTTTGCCAATTGGAGGATTAAAAGAAAAGCTACTAGCTGCGCATAGGGGTGGAATTAAAACTGTTTTAATTCCACAGCAAAATGTAAAAGACTTAGTTGATGTTCCTGATAGCATCAAAAATCAGTTGGATATTCACCCGGTGCGCTGGATAGATGATGTCTTGACATTAGCTTTGGCATCAGCACCAGTACCGTTGATTGAAGAGGCAAAAGTAGAAGTGATTTCAACTGAAAAAGTAGTTGAACAACCAGCGCCAACGATAGACACAACAACACATTAATTAATTTAATCGATGCCTCACTATTTATCGCTTGACGCCTGTTTATCTGCTTGATATAAAGGCATTATGGGTGTTTACACTCAGTTACAATTAACGAGTTTTTTATTTAATAAACCTTATTGAGGGGATTACACGTGAATAAATCAGAGCTAATTAACGATATTGCAAGTGCTGCAGGTATTTCTAAAGCTGCTGCTGGTCGTGCATTGGATGCAACTACAGCTGCGATTACAAAAGCAATGAAAAAAGGCGATTTGGTAACATTAATTGGATTTGGTACGTTCTACGTTGGTAAACGTGAAGCACGTAACGGTCGTAATCCTCGTACTGGTGCAACAATTCAAATCAAAGCTGCAAATTCTCCTAAATTTAGAGCTGGTAAAGCTTTAAAAGATGCTGTAAACTAGCGCCCTTTCGTGAGTGAGGTTGTTTGATTTTTGGACGCCTCAATCATAAATATTTACCAAAAATTAAGTTGGCAAATATTTTTAAAATGCTGTAGAATGGCGTTTTTATTGGTTAAGCAGGGTGCTTAGCTCAGTTGGTAGAGCGTCGCCCTTACAAGGCGAA
>CAYQZK010000071.1:0-9908 GCA_964422015.1 uncultured Methylotenera sp. | reverse complement strand
CTATTGTACGCACCATTATTACTATGGCACGAGGTTTGAGTCTAGATATTATTGCAGAGGGTGTAGAGTCAGATAATCAATTGGCTTATCTCGTAAATTATGGGTGTAATAATTACCAAGGCTATTTATTCAGCAAGCCTGTACAAATTGATGAATTTGAAGCTTTGTTGAGTAAAAGCTGATGATATTGAAGGTCAGCTTAGTGGATACTGCAGTCGCTTGGTGAATTTATGTGGAGGTCTCTGATGTGGGACAAAGCAGCCTGTCAACATTTGACAAGATTATTCTAATATCAATCTACAATCCCTAGTCATTTGGTAGTTTAAATGGGGAGGTGTATTATTAATTTAATTCTAAAGCTGTCAGATGTAAAAGATTCGAGGTAGTAATGCAACTCAAGTTACTCATCAGACAATACCTTCATATCATCCTAATTACCATCATTGGCTTTGTGTTTATGATGATTGGTTTGGCTTTTCTTGAATGGCAACTCAATAAGGGAGTCACTCAACTTGCCACTCAGACAGATTACCTCTATCAACATCCGTTTCAAGTTAATGCTGCGGCACGTGACGCTAGATTTGCAATCACAAAAATTCGGAATGCAAACCTTTCAGCCGCTCTAGCCCTAAACAGTTTTGACCATACAGCTTATCAAAAAGAACTTAGCCATAACGAAGATTTACTAGACAAAGATCTGTCCATCATAGAAGCAAACTTTCTTGGCGACATGGAAAAAGTGCGTGAAGCACGTGAACTTGTCAGAGTTTGGCGTAAAGACCGCGCCGAGCTTGTCAACCTGATTATCAATGAACACAATGCTGAAGCAATAGACTTCCTTAAAACAAAAGTCACCCCAAATTATGAGGCTTTAGACCAGCGATTAAGCTATGTTGTAGAGTTTTCAGCAACAAAAGCTGTGGACTTCGTTGAGCAATCACAACAAACGTCTAAATTGTTGCTTAGCCAGTTCCTGTTTTTAATATTTGCCTTTGCCCTGTTCACGCTGGTTGTAGGCATGGCAACTGCTCTGCAAGTGTTGAAATCACTCTATCAACGTGATGAGTTAATCCGTCAGGCGAATAACAATCTTAGCATCGCCGCCACCGTTTTTGACTCTCATGAGGGTATGTTTGTTACCGACACCAAAAGCACTATCATGCGTGTTAATCAGGCTTTCACTAGAATCACTGGTTATAGTGCAGAAGAAGCCATAGGGAAGACTCCACGACTGCTCAAATCTGGACGACATGACAAAACATTCTATCAAGCTATGTGGGAAAGTATCAACGATACAGGCTCATGGTCAGGTGAAGTCTGGAATCGTCGCAAGAATGGTGAAGTTTATCCAGAACACCTCACCATAACTTCCGTAAAAGATGATTCCGGCATTGCAACTAATTACGTGGCAACACTTACAGACATCACCGAACGCAAGCAAACTGAACGGGTTATAAATGAAAACAACCAACGGCTCAGTACAATTCTAGATAACTTATTTGCCTATGTAGCCCTGTTAGATACCAACGGCGTAGTGCAGGAAATTAATAAAGCCCCACTGGAACGTGCTGGTTATATCCGTGAAGATGTTATCGGTCAAAATTTCTATGATGCACCTTGGTGGAATTATGACGAAAAGATACGGACTCAATTAATCACTGCAATTAATGCTGCAAAGGACGGCCAGTCTAGCCGCTATGACGTTACAGTAAAAATGGGGGATGACCTTGTGCCGATTGATTTTATGATTGCGCCAGTTCGAGACAGCTCTGGTCAAATTGTTAACTTACTCCCAACGGCTGTGGATATTACAGAGCGCAAAATACTTGAGAATGAACTTGCACATCAGGCGCATATAGATTACCTCACTGGCTTATCTAATCGCAGGCATTTTATGGAGCAAGGTGAAATAGAGTTGTCACGGGCGATTCGCTACAAGACACCGCTTTCTGTTTTAATGTTGGATATTGATTTCTTTAAGAATGTGAACGATACCTATGGACATCAAGTGGGCGACATCGTACTACAAGCGCTAAGTAAAATCTGTCTAGAGACACTACGCCAAGTTGACGTGGCTGGACGCTTAGGCGGTGAGGAGTTCGCAATCATTCTACCTGAAACCGATTCTAAAGAGGCGCTTGAGGTTGCAGAGCGATTTCGAGAAGCTGTTGCCAATATTGAAGTAGTGATTCCTTCAGGCTTACCGATACATTTCACAGTATCTATTGGCGTAACCACCTTAGGTAAGAAAAACATTAACCTTGATATATTAATTCATCAGGCTGACAAAGCATTGTATCAAGCTAAGGAAACTGGACGTAATAAAGTTTGTGTTGGTTAAGTTTCGGTTACTACTTGGCGATCGTCAGGTTAGTGGATGTTGTAGCCGAGCATGTTTATTTTTGTATGACTTGCTATGACTGTAGTGCTAAAAACTGATTGCTGTAAAGTTGCTACTCACTCAATCAAAATGTGTTGCCATAAAGCAGTCATTCAAAAACTTGTACTCAAACCATATTGTAATTAAAAATAAAAGGCGTCAACGTGAGTAAAACAGAATTTCATAAAATATCTCTTGAAGACCTGCAGTTAGGCAATCCAGTACCTTGGGATATTTATGACGCCAGTGAGAGATTGCTTGTGCGCAAAGGTTTTATTCCGCAATCAGAAAGACAGGTAGAAACACTGATTGATCGTGGTCTATTTGTTAATGCTGAGGAATATCGACAATATCACCCTGTCAGCGATGCATCATCTGTTGCAATAGGCAATCAACCGCAACATCATGTTTTAAGTAGGATGGCGGATGCGCACAACATTATTCAAAATATCACATTAGGTATTGTTGCACAGGCGCCTCTGGCAAACACTCCACAAGAAGTTATTAGAGTTGTGAACGTTCTAGATGAGGTCATCACAACCAACCCAGATATTGCGCTTGCTTGCATTTTATTTAAACAGACCGCGGAAGGTTATTCAAATCGACACCTGATGGATGCCGCTATTTTAAGCATCATTGTGGCTAAAGCGATGCAGTTACCAAAAGATGAAGTCGAATCTATCGCCGCGGCTGCACTCACTATGAACATTGGCATGCTGCGCTTACAAGAGGAACTCCAGAATCGCGCTGAACCACCCACTAATGAAGAGCGCGTATTAATTCGTAATCACCCTGAAATTTCTGTCGCATTACTAAAGCAAGCAGGCGTTACTGATGCGTTGTGGCTTTCCTGTGTACTTAACCATCATGAGCACGTTGATGGTAGCGGATATCCGAGAGGTGTGACTGGAGATAAAACCCCCGATGGGGCCAAGATTATTGCAATAGCCGATCGTTACACTGCAATGATTTCACCAAGAAAATTCCGTCAAGCTATTCACCCAACGCAAGCAATACGTAGCTTGCTAATGGATCGTGATAAGAGTTGTGATGCAAAAATTACTGAAACTTTTATTAAGAAACTGGGTGTTTACCCACCAGGAAGTTGCGTTAAATTAGCGAATAAAGAAATAGCCGTAGTCTTGTTTAATGGACTGACTGCTACAACACCAGCCGTTCAAGCAATCAAGGATCCATTAGGTGATCCAATGCCTTACCCACTTAATCGCAATACGGGAACAGAGCGCTTCGCAGTTAAAGAAGGTGTTTTACTCGAGGCCAAAGATATTCCATTCACAATGCAGCAGATTTGGGGTGGGCAAGCGACTTGAGTAAGTTTTTGGAATTGAAAGCATATTGAAAATTGCCCTGTTATTTTCTCTGTTAGCAGGCTAAATGGCGTTCTTGAAATGGTGAGACGAAGTAGGGTGTCACTCACCGCACTACCACGATACTGGACTTAACCCGTTTTGATAGACCTTTAGTCGTCCAATATCCACTGCTCCATAATGCTCTGGCGTAGATTGAGTGGCATGGCCAAGTGTGGTTACATGATCTTCGTTGCTAACATCCTATGCGCATAACCTTATGTCTTAGGTACGTCTCAGGTCATGAACTCTAAGCTTTGATGTATCAGCTTAGCTCACAAATTTGATGAATATAAGTTCAAAGAGTTAATGTAATATGTAACCTTTATCGGTTAACGATTAAATTAATGAACTTAGAAAATTTGGCAAGTACGAAACAGGAATCTGCTGACAGCCTTTTGGCATGTTTGCTTGTAATTTGCCGTATTCACGGCATTGCAATTACCAAAGATGCATTGTCAGCGGGACTTCCTTTAAACGAAGGGCGTATTACACCAGCTTTGGTAAAGCGTGCTGTTTCTCGTGCCAAAATGGTCAGTAACATTCTCAAAAAGCCGCTTGATTCAATTCGTTCAGAGTTTATGCCTTCTATTCTTTTACTTAAAGATGAAGAGGCTTGCGTGATATTAGGCTGGGATGCAGATAAACAGAATGCGAACGTTATCTTCCCAGAGCTTGGTGATGCTGAAATCAAAATGCCTGCCAATGATTTGGAGCAGTTGTACTCCGGTTACTCTATTGTTGTAAAACCAAAATTTTCTTTTGATAAGCGTGCGCCTGTAGTTGGTAAGGTTCAACTAAAACACTGGTTTTGGGGAACTCTGGCTGAAAATAACTATATTTATCGCGACATTATGCTTGCGGCATTTTTGATTAATATATTTGCGCTGGCTATGCCGATTTTTACGATGAATGTTTACGATCGTATTGTGCCCAACAGATCTGTAGAGACACTATGGGTTTTAGTTGTGGGTGTAATGCTCGTTATCTTGGCGGACCTCGCTCTGCGTACTATTAGAGGCTATTTCTTAGATTGGGCAAGTCACCGTGTAGATATCAAGCTTACAGGTCGAATCATGGAGCAAGTGCTAGGCACTCGTCTTGAGCACCGCCCTAATTCTGTAGGCTCATTTGCTTCAAATCTCAGGTCGTTTGAAACCGTTCGAGACTTCATTACGTCTGCCACGATTACGACACTCATTGATATTCCATTTGCTTTGATTTTTATTGCAGTAATCGCTTGGATAGCGTTGCCTATGTTGGTGCCAGTCGTTGTTGGCGCAATCATTATGCTTATTTACTCATTTAGCGTACAAACTAAAATGCATGACTTGTCTGAAACCATGTTTCGTGCGGGCGCAATTAGAAATGCAACTTTAATTGAAAGTCTAGTGGGATTGGAAACTATCAAGGCTTTAGGTATTGAAGGAAGTACGCAACGTAAATGGGAAAAAAGCGCGAGTTTCTTGACCGAGGTGAGTGGTAAATTAAAGTTATTGTCTGCTTCTGTAAATAATGGTGCTAACGCTATTCAGCAATTAGTGAATGTGGTTTTAGTGTTATTAGGCGTCTATTTGGTGGTTGAAGGTAATTTAACTATGGGTGGACTGATTGCCTGCACTATGCTTGCTGGTCGCGCTTTGGCACCTATAGCGCAAAGCGCTGGCTTGATGACGCAATATCATAATGCCTCAACATCTCTTACTTCCCTTGAAGATATTATGAGTAAGCCTGTTGAGCGACCTGATGATTCTAGTTTTTTATCACGTCCTGCATTTATGGGTGACATTGAGTTCCGTGAAGTGAGTTTCACTTATCCAGGCACTGATGTTGATGCCTTAAAGAATGTTTCATTCAAAATCAGTGCAGGTGATCATGTAGCAATCTTGGGTCGTATGGGTTCAGGAAAAACTACGCTACATAAACTTATTCTGGGTCTCTATCGCCCTACGTCAGGTGCCATATTGATTGATGGCATCGATTCTCGTCAAATTGACCCAGCTGAGCTTAGGCGTTGCATTGGTTATGTGCAACAAGACACGCAACTATTTTATGGGTCTATGCGCGAAAACATTGCCATAACATCAAGCCATGCTGAAGATCAGCAAATTCTAGAGGCCGCCAAAATAGGGGGCATAGATGAATTTGTAAATATGCATCCCAAAGGTTTTGATATGCCAGTCGGTGAGCGTGGTGAAACGCTCTCTGGTGGACAGAGGCAAGGTGTAGGCATTGCCCGAGCAGTCATTAATAATCCCAATATTTTATTATTAGATGAGCCAACCAGTGCAATGGATCATTCGGGCGAAGAGTTGGTTAAAAAGCGTCTTGTTGAGATGTCGGTAGGCAAAACATTAGTGGTGATTACACATCGCTCATCATTGTTTGATTTGGTTAATCGTATCATCGTGATTGATGGTGGAAAGATCGTAGCAGACGGCAATAAAGAGCAGGTGATTGATGCACTGCGTACCGGAAAAGTTGGTAAGTCTATATGAGTCAGAAACTGTTTAAAGCACTTGGTGCGACGCATGATTTCTTTAAAAAAAATACTTGGATTACCAAGCAAGTACACCAATTGTTAGAAAGATGGGCACCAACAAAAACACAGGAAAATCTAGCTTGGGACGAAGAAGCTGAGACTGTAATGCTCGAACAGATGCCCTTACGTGCAAAAAAAATACTTTATTGGATAGCGATTGTTTTGTTCGTATTGTTTCTATGGTCTGCGCTAACAAAAGTAGAAGAAGTTACTCGGGGTGAAGGGCGTGTTATTCCATCAAAACAAGTCCAAGTGATTCAGTCTTTAGATGGTGGTGTGGTTTCCAAAATATTGGTACGTGAAGGACAAACCGTTTCAATAGGTGATTCCTTAGTGCTGATTGATGAAACCCGTGCGGTTTCTTCATTGCGTGAAAATCAATCTCAGTATCTTTCTTTGGTTGCAAGGCAAGCGCGCTTAGAGGCTTTGGCAGAAGGGCGCCCATTTAATCCACCTGCTAAAGTGCAAAAAGACTATCCAGAAGTTTATGCGCAGGAATATAGCTTATATCTTTCCAGCAAAGATGCGCTGTTTTCTCAGGTGGGTATTGCAAGAGATCAACTCACCCAACGTGAACGTGAGTTGACTGAAGTTCGCGCTAAATTAGAGCAAGCGCAACGTGGTCTAGAGTTAAGTTCACAAGAATTGGCAGTAACAAAACCATTACAAAATAGTGGAGCTGTTTCAGATGTGGATTTATTACGACTAGAAAAAGATGTCGCGAGACTGCGCGGCGACCGCGATCAAGCGCGGGCTCAAATTGGTCGTGTAGAAGCTTCTATTGCTGAGGCTAAACGAAAAGTAAGTGAAATCGAGCAAAGTGCTCGCAGTAAAGTTCGGGCAGAGCTGTCAGAAACAACAGCTAAGCTTAACAGCCTCACAGAAACAAGTGTTGCTTTGAATGATAAAGTGGCTCAATCCACACTAAAATCTCCAGTGAATGGCACGGTGAGCCGTTTATTTTTCAATACGGTTGGCGGTGTGATTCAACCAGGTAAAGAAGTGCTAGAAGTTGTTCCCACAGATGATGCTCTGGTGCTTGAAACCAAAATACAACCTAAAGATATTGCGTTCATCACAGTTGGTCAGCCTGCGACAGTAAAACTTACTGCTTATGATTACACCGTGTATGGCACCTTAGAAGCTAAAGTGGAAGTGATTTCGGCAGATTCTGTTGTTGATGAAAAAGGCAATGCATTTTATATTGTTCGAGTGCGCACATTAAAATCTAGTCTAGGTAAGGGTTTGCCAATTATTCCCGGAATGGTGGCGCAAGTAGATATTATGACTGGTAAAAAATCAGTGCTTTCTTATTTATTAAAACCTGTTTTAAAAGCTAAATCTTACGCATTTACGGAAAGATAATAATGCGTCATTTATTCATATCCCCCCGCAATAATTTGCTGGTGAACTGGTCTGCTGCGTTTGCCGCAGCGGAGCTTTTTGTGTCTGTTGGTGAAGTTAAAACCAACAAAAATGAGCCATGCTTATTTTGGTTGCATGTAGATGTAAATAGCCAAGAATGGTTAAGGGCTAGTGTCGCGCAAATACAAAAAGAATTTACAAATGCCAAAATTGTGGTTCTGGCTAATGTGCCAGAACAGCTTGAAGCAGCTTTTGTATTGAGTTTAGGTGCTGCCGGATACTGTCACGCTTTCAGTGCCCCAGAAACACTGGTTGCCGTTGAGGCCGTGGTAACACATGGTGGAATATGGTTAGGACAAGATTTGCTGCAACACTTAATAGGCGCTGGTCGTCAACTTGTCAAAGCGCCATCTGCTTCGGTTGAGTCTGCCTTACAGTTACTCACCCCGCGTGAAAGAGATGTGGCTCAGCAGGCAGCAATCGGTCTTAGTAATAAAGAGATAGCACGCATACTTAATATTACTGAGCGCACGGTAAAAGCGCATTTATCTGCTAGTTTTGAACGACTTGGAGTTAAAGATAGGCTGCAATTAGCATTGGTTCTTAACAAATAAATCTTTAGTACAGTGCTTCAAAAAAATCTAGTGTTGATTGGTTTTTGTATTAAAGACACTCATATAAAAATTTCACTTTAGGGCAATGCAAGTATTTGATCCGAAAGTGTACTTCTGTTTTTCTTTAAGTATGCTAAAAACTCTACGCCATTAAGCTCAGTGAGTTTTTTGTTGATTTCAGGATTGCTATTAGGGAAACAAAATATAGAGGTATCGCGAGCTACCACTTTTAATCCGTCGTGCTCTGCGGATTGCAAGATACTACGTACTTTATCATGAACTTTTTCTGTGGCTGGCGTGTAAGGCACGATAATCCAAAAGTCACTACCAACTCTTGCGACTAAGTCAGTGTTTCTAAATGCTTTTTTTAAAGCAAAGGTCATAGCAACAAGCTGATTGGCTGCACTTTTTGCACCATAAGCATCGCCAAGTTCATTTTTATCGCCATGGTCAATATGAACTAATCCAAATTGCATCGGGCACATATATCTGCCCATGATTGCCATCAGCCATTCAAACGTCAAAATAAAATGGGCTCTATTTTCTATGTCTTTAATCAGCATAATTTTTGAAATCAAATACCTAACTTTGTAGTAAAAAAATTATACTTCATTCATCTTGAGTGGTGTGCAATTCTTTCCAGATTGGTGGCGGAAACAGTGGCCATAGCTATTTATCTTAGTAGGTTATCAACTAGTTTTATCCATTGTCCATTAGGACAATATCAATCGTAATCAATAGAGAGTTAAATGCTATCCGAGGCATTAGCTTTAATCTGCTAGAAAATTTAATATTCATTGAACATAATCTGTAATAGGAAAAACCAAAATGGCCATCTTAGGAACTGTCGTAGCACTTAATGGTGAAGCAATTGTAGTCAATGTAAATGGCGTGAGAAAGCCACTACATCTAGGCGATACTATTCAGACAGGTGACGTGATTATCACGCCGCGCGGTGTGGTTGTTGAGCTTGAAATGACCAATGGTAGAAAAATTGAGGTCGTGGCAGAGCAGACGGTTAAATTTACCCAAGAGCTAGCAGATGCAATTACACCTGATGCCGCAGAAAACTCTATCGACCAAGCCACCATTCAAGCCGTTATCAAAGCGGTAGGAGAGGGGCGAGACCTAAGTGAAGTGTTAGAAGAAACAGCTGCCGGTCTTACTGGTGGTGCTAATGGTGAAGGATTTAGCTTTTTAGATTTATTAAGAATTGCTGAAGGTGTCACACCAATCGGCTTTGAGTTTGATAGCACTGGCCGTATAGATGTTGAAGTTGCCAACGCCGATGATTTATTGCTTGCTCAATCTGCAATCGGAGCTGCAACTGGCGGAGGTGCAATTGACGACGCACCAGTAGCCGCTGATGACACAGTAGCGGTCAGCGAAGACACACCGATCACGGCCAGTGTTGCGGGTAATGACACGGCCTCTGGTGACGGCGGCAACGTCTACAGCATTGCGACGGGTAGCACGAACGGCACGGTCAGCATCAATGCTGGCGGCACCTTCACCTACACACCGAACGCCAACTTCAATGGCGTTGACAGCTTCACTTACACCATCACTGATACGGATGGCGACGTCAGCACAGCGACGGTCACCCTCAATGTAGGTGCAATTGACGACGCACCAGTAGC
>CAYQZK010000070.1:278-10343 GCA_964422015.1 uncultured Methylotenera sp. | reverse complement strand
CGACGACGGCACTCGATATTGTTTTATCTGCTGCAGATACCGATGTGATTAAAACTTATGTGCGTCTAGGGCTTGGCGTGGGCATCATTGCAGGCATGGGTTACGATTCCAATATCGATCATGATTTAGTGGCTCGAAATTTATCTCATTTAATTCCTTGCTCGAGAACTAAAATTGCTTATTTGAAAAAAAATTACTTGCCGCTTTATGGTCAGCATTTTGTCGATGAATTATTAGCCGCAGCAACAGAGTTTAAATATTAATGTGCATCTATTATTGATGCACAATGTAATTTATAGCTAATACAGATAAAAAGACAGGTGTGTTTGAATTATGGATATTGGAAGATTATTGATAACAGTAGGTGTGGTGACGGTTCTAGCAGGTATCATCATTACTTATATGCCTAACTGGTTTAGCTGGTTTGGTAAATTACCCTTGGATATTAATATTCAAACGGAACATACACGGGTCTTTATTCCGATAACATCAATGCTAGTTATCAGCTTGATTCTAAATATTTTGATGCGTTTATTTAACCGATAACACCATCTAAAAAGCATTTTTCTTGTAGTTACTGGACACCTAAAATTATCAAACCTTCTATTATTTGAAACCTAAGCGGCAGCTTGCTTCAAAACTTCAACAGCCCATTGATTGATGCTTTTTCCTGATGCACTTGCTGCTAAAGCGATTGCAGCATGGTCTTCAGGTGGAACCCTTAACATAAACTTTCCAGAATAAGATTTAAAGGGGGCGACATTATCTTCTTTTAAGATATTCTCTGGAAGCCTTGGTATTCCTATATTAGATAGAAAAATAGTTATCGAATGAGATAACTATGTTATCATATATGATAACTTTCTATCGGATATGGCTAATCCTAGGTGAAGCATGAAACACAATGAAATCATTCAAACAGTAAACACCCAAACAGGTGAAATTAAAGATGGCTATTTTGTTTACGTTGCTTATCCCAAACCCAAGATTAGAAATACAAGGTGGATGATGAGTTTTCAAGATTCATTGATAGAAATTGCAAAAGACAAAGAATTGACGGGTGAAACCAAATCCGTATTATTTTTCTTGATGGGAAATTTAGAATTTGAAAACTATCTCACTATCAAACAAGTTGAGATTGCCAAACAACTTGATATGCAAAAAACAAATGTAAGCCGCGCGATGAAGTTGTTGGTTGATAAAGGGATCATTCTCAAAGTCAAAGATGGCAATACAGCAGGCTACCGACTCAATCCCCATTATGGTTGGAAAGGAAAAGTAGCGAATTTAGAAAAGGCAAAAGTTAAAATCGCGGAAGATAAAATTATTGATCTACAGTCTGCCCGTGAAGCCCGTGATTTGGGTGAAATAGGGATTTTAGTTGACGATATACCTTATTGATTGCTTACACCACCAACAATTCTTTTTGTTTCAACATTTCATCCCTAATTCTGTTATAAATGCCAGTTAATACATACGAGGCAATATTACGCCAGCTTTGCCTTTGAGGTTAAATGTAGCTACCTGATTGAGCTGGGTATCGGTAGGATTGATTTGGATAGAGGGTGTGCCTCTACCTATTGCAAGTAGTGGTAAGTTGGCTGCGGGAAAGACCAAGCTCGATGTCCCAATCACCATCATCAAATCGCATTCTTCTGCTGCTTCTTCGGCGTAGTGCCACACATCAACGGGAAGTGATTCACCAAACCATACAACTCCGGGACGTATCAAACCGTCACAACATTCACAATGCGGTGGTTCGAGTTTTTGCTCTGGAAATGAAAAGCCATCCGGTTTATCCGCATACTGAGGATAATTATATGGTGCGCCGCATTCTAGGCAACGAGCTTGATGAATGCTCCCATGGAGATGTAGTACTTGGGTGCTGCCCGCACGCTCATGAAGGTCATCAACGTTTTGCGTAATCAACGTGACTTTGGGCAGTTGTTTTTCGAGCTGGGCAATAATTTTGTGAGCAGGATTGGGCTTAGTTTGCAGTACATTGTGTCTGCGCCATTCATACCAACCCCAAACGAGCGAGGGATCTTCTCTAAAACCGCGTTCGCTGGCCAATTTTTCAGCATCGTAGGTTTCCCATAATCCGGTTAGTGCATCACGAAAGGTTGGAATTCCCGATTCAGCGGAGATGCCGGCACCGGTCACAATAGCCAAATGCTGACATTCTCTGAGTCTTTTTATCAATGTATCGTTAATCATGGTTCTACCCCTTAATACATAAAATTTGTTTGAGTGTGTGGACAATCTCCACTAAATCGGTTTGATTGGCCATCACGCTATCGATATCTTTATAAGCACTTGGAATTTCATCAATCACCCCTTTGTCTTTGCGGCAAATGACTCCTTGAGTTTGAGCCGCTAAATCCTGTTTGGTAAATTGTTTTTGTGCTGCAATTCGGCTCATTTTACGTCCGGCACCATGAGAGCAAGAATGAAAACTTTCAGGATTGCCTTTGCCGCGCACGATAAAAGACTTGGCGCCCATGCTGCCGGGGATGATACCTAGATCATCTACTCTAGCTCGAATGGCTCCTTTACGTGTAACCCAGACGTTTTCACCATAGTGATTTTCGTGGGCGACATAATTGTGATGACAATTCACCGCCTCCGTGGTGATGTCAAAAGGAGGAAGATGTCGCCTTAATGCTTCAATAACCAAATCGAGCATGGCTTGACGATTTTCAAACGCATAACGCTGAGCCCAATCCACGGCCACGACATAATCATTAAAGTGATCACTGCCTTCTGGGAAATACGCTAAATCGCTATCAGGTAGATGAATAAATAAACGCTCCATATCCTGACGTGCGAGATCAATAAAGTAATTACCAAAGGCGTTGCCAATTCCTCGACTGCCGGAGTGCAGCATAATCCAAACGTGTTGATCTTCATCAAGGCAGAGCTCAATGAAATGGTTGCCACTGCCCAATGTACCCATTTGACAAATCCAATTGGAAAAGTTTTTAAAGGCTTTGAGTAGCGTAGGGTGTTTACTGGTGATTGCCGTCAACTGCGATTCAAACGGTTTGGCTCTACTGATGAGTGCTCGATCTTGGTTATGTTGATTACGGCCCACGGGAATATCACGACTGATTTGATCAAACACGATTTTTAAGGCTTTCTCATCAATCTCATTTGCGGTGAGCGATAAACGACTTGCAATCATGCCGCAACCAATATCAACACCAACGGCTGCGGGGATAATGGCTTTGTGGCAAGCAATGACGCTACCGATAGTTGCACCAACGCCAATGTGTACATCGGGCATGGCCGCTACATGGTGATGAATAAAGGGTAGAGATGCTATATTGCTCAATTGTTGCTGTGCCTTGAGATCAATTTCATCTGTCCAAATTTTAACGGGTACACGCCCATCATCAAGTATTTTCTGAATAGTCATAAAGGTTTCCTCTAAAAAAGTAGTTTAATAATCTGGGTTCTCATTTGACCAGACTGGAATATGCGTGTCTGCCTTAGGATCTTGCTCTTTCAGTAATCTCGCCATCCATAAACGGCCAACGTTGTCAGCGTAAAATGCTACCCAAGGTGATTGTGTTAGCTTGTGATTAAGCCAGTCACGTAGATATTCAAATACATCGCACTCCATTAGCGCTTGCTTTGTAAAATATACTGTTTGCCATTCGGTCAGTATAGTGGCGTTTACATAGCCGTAAGGTGTACGCTCAGGTTCGGCACTCGCAAATGTCAATTCTTCGTAGCAGCCGTTAAAGCGCACACATACGACAATTTCAAGGCCGTCAAAACGAACACTCAGTGCATGATTGGCACCAACGATAGCCATTTCGTTTGAATTTATTGGCGTTAGTGGATGTATAAATTGATCTTGGTGAATGGCATACCAAGATAAAAAGCCGCGCCAGAGTGTATGTACATACTGACGATCCCAAAATTTGCATGGTTTACATTTAGGTCGACGCTGTAATGATTTTTTCGTTTTTGGTTTTGTACTTACATGAGGATAAAAATCTCGCTTTTTGAGCGATGGTCGGTATTTTCGTTTCATCATGCTTACCATTCACTTGCCCATTTTTCCCAAAAGCCTGGCTCATCATGATGGACGTTACGCATCGCTACCTCGAGAGGCAGAATATAGAAATTGACGTTTTCAAAGCGCATGTGGCCATCAGGCGTTTCAAGGTAGTGCTCAAGAGCCTGATAGAGGGGATCTTCTTTATCAGGCGCTAAATCAATGTACAATTGCCCCGCATAACTGCTGAAACCATTCTCATTGGCAAACTCAGCGCAACACTCCCACAGGATACCCATTTGGGTAAGCTGATTTAAAATGGTTTGACGAATTGGATTATCTCGAGATGATGACGAGATATGCCATGCGTCATTGGCGTGAAAAGTGAGAAAGAGGACATCGCGCTGCTTATCACGGGCGATTTTATCTATGTGTTGAATGAGTTGTGGCATAGTATATTCTCCTAAATTTAGTAATCAGCCAAAGCTTTGCGTATGGCGTTGGCATTCTTGAGGTAGATGGAACGTTTGGCTTTCTCTAAGGTGACACCTGAGCCTATGAGATCACCGAGTTGAGCAAAAAAACGTCTTTGAGGTGGTTGGCCTTGTGAGATGGTCTCTCTGGTCATTGCATCTGTTTCATAAATTTTGAGGTCCTCATGTTCAAATTGACTGTGTAGACGAACCACGCAATATTCATGGTCTCCATGAAAGCTCAGCTCAAAAAATTCACTGGGTGCATACAAGTACAAATAACGCGTAGAGCGGCGCCATTGATACTCTTGACGAAAATGCAAAGAGAACTGGCTGTAGTCTTTGATAATCTCAATTTTTTTAGTGCACCATTGACGTATATCCATTACACGCCCCAGCTTTTGCTTCATGTAAGTTTCCCGTAATTCGAGTAAGCGGCTTTTGATATGCACCATAGGCTGATATGGTATTGCTTCTGTAGTACAGCTTTTGTAATCACGCCGAGGAATGAGCATGAGCCCGTTTTCTGTCAACGCAATGGCCTTGGCGTGGCCGGCGATGGATTTATGCGTTGCTAAGTTCACGGGACTAAGTCGCCGAGCTACACGACTCATACGCAAAGCAACTTTGTTTTGATTGAGTCGCAGGTACTGGTAAACCAATTGATTGTCGTCATAACTAATTCCTAATTGTTGGCATTGGTTTGCACTTTCATATTGGCCATGACCTCGATTGGCATTGCGTTGCATCAAGTCATAATAATTCATGTAACGGTCTCCAAATCAATCACGTCACCATAGGGGGCCTCAACTCGATAATCTGTTCGCGCCCAAAGTACAGGGTAGGTAGGTGGAGGTGGAAAACGCCCACACAGGTCGGTCATATAAATGAGTTTATCTGGGTAAATGTCTTGAGTTTCAATCCACTCAAAGACGGGGCAAAAATCTGTGCCACCGCCACCAATGGCTCGTGGTTCGATAGGTAAGTCCTGTGACGTAAATATATCAACAGCGTTCACCTGTGTATCGCAGTAAACCACATACACACGCTCAATTGAGCAGTCTTCTAAAATAGCGGATACCTCACCAAGAAATTGCCCTAGAAGTTCATCACGAATACTGCCTGAGGTGTCGATACCCACTACAAACGTTTGTGGTGGATTCCCCAAATAATCAGGTACATAAAATCCATGTAATTGATGTTGTCGATGAAATTTACGATACGATAAATCCTCAGTACCTGCTCCAGAGATATGCTGGCGTAGTAAGGTTCGCCAATCCATTCGAGCTTCTTGCAAATCCACTAAGCGTAGTAGCTGTTTAGGTAATTGGCCTGCTTGCTTTGCCACATTGACGGCTTGTCGCAAGGCAATATCCCAATCTTGGGCTAAAGCTTTGACATCAAACTCAGGAGGTGTATCGAGTATTTCACCCCAAGCCGGTAGAGGCTGTTCGCTACGCCAAAGCAGTTCGTAGACTGACTCGGCTGTTAAATCACAATATTGTGAGTTGTAGAGATAACCCGGAGGTAGCTCAAAACCAAAGCCATCAATAAGTAGGGGGTTAATTACATAGTCAGCGGCGAGGTTAAATCGTCGATGTTCACGACCTTGTTTACGTAATCCGTGTTGAAACGCGTTATGACAAATTTCATGAGCCAGCAATCCAATGAGCGATTCTTCTTTGAGGGACTGCACATACTGGGGGTGGAAGTAATAATACTTGCCATCAGTTGCCATGGTTTGCGTGCGATCATCCGCAATAAAAGGGCACTTCATGGCGAGCACACTAAAAAAAGGACTGCGTAACATGAGCTGAATTAAGGCTCGCGTGAGGCATTCGGGTTTGTTATTCATTGAATTCTCCAAGAATCAAAACCACTTTTTGGTATAGAGGTAAACTCAAATAGCGATATCTTCATAAGTACACTCTCCCGTTAAAATCAGTGCCCGTTCATCGGGGCTAAGTCGCTCCCAAAGTTTACGGTTTTCAGTTTCCCATTCATGTTTCAATTGCTGGGCTTGATGGCGAGCTCGATGGTAGCGTCGTTCCAAGGCAAGAAACCGACGTAGGGCTTTTTGACTAAGCATGAGACAATCTCCGAATATACTTGCCTGTTGTGGCTGCCCATCGATTCCAGCCTTTACCTCGTGTGAGCGATGTATCACGGCCGGCTGCTACTTTGACCATTACTGCAGAAATTTCAGCTGGAAACTTATCATTGGCCAATTCAAAAAAGTTTTCCACCCACTCTGGCTTAACCGCATTGGCTATAGCCATAGCAGTCGCGTTGAGGGTGCCAATATCGCTGGGCTCTTTATAGGCGCTAGGATCTTTTAAGAGCAAAATTGGATCTTGACACTCATCAGTTAGGCGACTAAAAGCCAGAAATTCCAGTGCCGGTGCTTCACCTATTAGCCCCGATGCGCAGGCTAACCAAAGTGCTTTGGGTAGACCACTGCGTAACAACTCAGACCACATCACCCAAGAGCGCGGTGAGGCGTAAGGCTTATCGCTTTGCTTTGGATCGAAGGTGCTGAGTAAATCTTGACGAAAATTGAGAAAGCCCACCACTAACGGGTGTGGTGTTGTACTTAGGTACCACTCAAGCCAATCTTGGCTGGAGGTGCTAAGTTCCATGACCAGTGAGCGATTAATAATTTGTGAGGGCCGACGCGTGGTTCCAGCCCGATCACTTTGACGATTACTGGTAGCGATCACAAAGGTATCGGGGTGAAGTGAAGTAGATCCCACTCGCTTGTTGAGTAGTAAATCCGATGCGGCATTTTGCAGTGCGATGGGAGCTTGACCGTATTCATCGAGAATAATCACAAACGCCTGATGCGTTGCGTCCACCCATTTTGCCATTGGCAAAAAATCAGCAATACGCACACCGTTGCATTCGGTCACAACTAGTGCTCCTTGCATTTCGATGCTGTCTGTTTGCGCCATACCGACAATTACATAGGGTATTTTCCAGTGCTGCGCTAGTTCAATTCCAATTGCCGTTTTACCTATGCCGGGTTGACCTTCTACTTGTAGCGATAAGCCCGCTTTACGTGCAAACAGAGCAGCCTGCACAATTTCTTGATGTGAACTCATTGTTTGTAGCTCCGTTAGTTGCGTTAGTATTCTTCTGGGAGAAGTAGGGTGGTGACTGAGCGATCGGCTTCGGTAATAATCCAAATCATGTCACGCGGGCTGATTTGGTAAGCTGAAAACAAGCGATACCCCTCGCGAAGTGCTAGCGCATTTTCTTTTTTGTCTTCTAGGCATAGATCGCCCCAGTCGCCTTGTGCATGACGCGATAGCAGAGAGATGGGGGTAATCTGATGTGTTTGTAGAGTGTCAATTGCCCCAGGCGTGGCTATAACATTGCCAAGCGTAAATAATGAAGGATTGAGTATCATGTGAATGTTCATCGAAAGATTCCTTAAAAGGGTTAGGTACTAAATAATTGTTGAATCGCTTTTTTCTGAGTTTTGAGATCTCGCATGTCGTAGCGTGCCGTCGTTTGCATATCACTGTGTCCAGCGAGCTGCCTTGTGGTATTCAAATCCACGCCCGCATCGAGTAGTTGAGTGACAAACGTGCGCCTTAAATCGTGGGGCCTAAGTGGACTGAGACCTGCTTGATTGGCACGTGTGCCCACAATGTCATAAACGCTTTGCCCAGAGAGCGCCTCATCGCAGGCGATATGTCCTGATTTAGAAATCGGGTTAAATAAATAGCCTTCGCTTTGACCACGTCTTTTTTGCCATTGGCGAATTAGAGTGATGTACTTCGCTCCCAAAAACGTTTGGCGTTGTTTATTGCCTTTGCCTGCTGCAACGTTGAGTGTGCCGGCTCGCAGATTGATATCACAGCAGGTGAGTGCGACTATTTCACTACGCCTAAGGCCAGTATTAATCATGAGGCCAATGAGGGCGGTATCACGTAAACCAATCAGGGATTGATCAAGGCAACAGGTCTGCACTAACTTTTGTATGTCTCGAGAAGATAAACAACGACCGCTTGGTAGACATTGATTGGGTACAGATCGCAAGTCATTGATAAGCAGTAGTTGATTGGCTGAAATGAGGCCAAGAGTAAAACAAGCTTTCATCACTCCACGTACTGCCGCTAACGTAAGATTTATGGTGCTACTTGCCTTTCCTTGCTGGCTTAAGGTATGCCGTACACGAGCGAGTTGCTGATAATCGAGAACACTCCAGGGCATACTTTCAAGATCGCCCGTAAAACCCAGTATGGCCGCCCCGGTTATCAGCCTACTTTTAATGGCTCGACGCCCAGTAGGGGCGAGGCCTTGTAAATACAGAGAGACCGGATCCGTTTGATTGGCTGCGATGTGTTGATAGTAACGATTGAATTGTTGTCGCAAATGACTTTTCTGCGACACAGGCGATGCTAAGGGCTTCATCGCGATAACCTCCTGATAATAGAATGGTGGCTTAAAACGACAGGCACGGCTGTGCCTTTGCGTTAATGTGTGTTAACGCAAACAACATAAGGTTTGTCTCGTTTAGTGGCGTTTAAGAAAATAGGTATGGGTTGGAATTAACCAGTGTAGGGCTTTGGTTTCATCTGTGATCATGGCGCAACTGCTACGTAGGACATAATAAATTTCACTTGAATCGTAGGTCATGAGTGTTTTTTGCGTAATCCGTTTAACGAGTGTCCAGTGATTAAAGTGGCCATACAAGATCAAAAACACAATCGTGTTGGGTTGAGCCAAAAAATCACTGAGCGTTTTTATGTAAACGGTGTGACTGACGACCGATTGCTTGTGAAAAGGTTTATAGCGTTTTATGGGATACTGCGTGCAAATGACATATTTGAGTAAACCGCCAATCTCATGGATGGTTGTGCCCCACGTGCATCGAGGTGTGAGTGGTCCACGTGATTCGAGGTGGATTAATATTTGCTCAAACAGTTTTCTCGCCTTACGTTTGCTTAGCGGACCACATAAATAATCCACTGCATTAACCAGCGCGTAAATTCCACAAAGTCCATCGAGTTCACCTTGTTGATAAGGTCCGGGCATAATGCGTTCATAGCCTCTCGATGGTGGTTTGGAATACGCCAGACTGATAATAATCACAAAAATTGGATTGCCAAATTTTGAATAAGTGAGCACCTGCGTTTAGAGGGTAGTGGACTCCCATTTGCTTGCAGAGATTATCTTCAAAATGAAACTCCAGTTCAGTAGTAAGGCATAGACCCATAAACGAGAGATCGGCAATCCATTGAATTCTGCCTTGGGCACTTACGCAGATAGTGACAGGATGATACCCTCCAAACTGCGCACTATACTCAGGATCTCGAAAATGCAAAAGTACGCTTATATTTTCTAAGCTTTTCCAGTCACGCAATTCGTATTCAATGAGGGCGATAAGTTGTTTATTTATGAGGACAGGGTAATCGTTGATTTGAATATGCATTGTTTATTCCTTTCAAATATAACCAAAGCAAAGCACCGCCAATGCGTTGTCAAAATGGCAGACGCACGAAAGCCTTTCCAGTTAAGTGGAAATGTAAAGGAGGGGTGTTTGATTAGAGAATGATGTTAGAGATGCTGTCGATAATA
>CAYQZK010000070.1:0-268 GCA_964422015.1 uncultured Methylotenera sp. | reverse complement strand
TTTGAATGAAAGAGTCAAGTTTATTTTATCATATATTATTGATATGTAAATGATTTTTTGTGTGGTCGTGTCGTAAGTAATTGCTCATTAGGTGCGTAATTCGAAAAATATATAGGTCCTTCATGCGGCTTAATATATTTAAAATATTGGATTAATTCTGGTTGATTAAATTTGATCAATAGGATTAAAATTTAAAGCTTATATTAAATTTTTTGCTTTATAAAGTGGACATCATGCCAAAAAATATGACAAAGTATGAAAATGAAGG
>CAYQZK010000069.1:0-10375 GCA_964422015.1 uncultured Methylotenera sp. | reverse complement strand
CACCTTCAACTTCTGCACTCACGGCACCAATGACCTTTTGAAAGTAAGGGTTGTTACTATTTTCTCTTAAGTCATTTAGACATTCTAGTAGGGGGACGCCGGCGCTACTGAGCTGTTCAATTTGAAAGCAAAACATCACTAAGTCTTGATTGCTAACTTTGTTGTGATTAAACAAACTTGTAGATTTTGCGGCGAGACGAAAAGTAATTAAATCTAGTCCCATACGTTCAAGGCGAATTTCTAGATCTATTTCATTGAGTGCGTCTATCTGCCCCATTGCTGGGCGACCTAACTTATCGATTGCTTTGTAATTGTATGAAGCCATATTATTAAGCGTTCATGCTGCTGGTAAGGTCAATCACTCGCATGACTTCTTCCATGCTGGTATATCCTTCTAAGATACGGCGAATGCCATCGCCAGCAAGCGTTACAAAGCCTTTATCGAGCGCCATTTTTTTCAGTTCATCTAAATGTGCACGGCGTGAAATGAGGGAGTCCATATCACTATCAATACGCAATAATTCAATAATCGCCATGCGACCTTTGTAGCCACTTTGATTGCAATGTTTGCAACCTTTATGTTTGTAAATTTGCGGATATTCGGTTGTTTTTAACCGCAGGATTTTTCGTTCAAGATCATCTGGTTTGTGCGGTGTTTTACAATGTGGACAAAGCACACGAACCAAACGCTGTGCGACGACACCAATAATATTTCCCGCCATAATGTCTGGCAAAATTCCAATATCGGATAAGCGTGGAAAGGCGCCCAAGGCAGAATTGGTATGCAATGTACTAAATACCTGATGGCCTGTCATTGCAGCACGAAATGCCATGGTGGCGGTATCTGTGTCACGAATTTCACCTACCAGTATGATGTCGGGGTCTTGACGCATAATTGAGCGTATACCATTAGCGAAGTCTACTTTATTGACTTCGGATACTGAGGTTTGTCGCATCATATTAACTGGGTATTCCACAGGATCTTCCAGTGTCATGATGTTAACTGCTTCGTTATTCTGGCTGGATAGCAAAGAATAAAGCGTGGTAGTTTTGCCGCTACCCGTAGGACCAGTAACGATGAGTATGCCCTCTGGACGTGTCATCATCAGTTTGAGTTCATCTAAAGTAGAGGGGCGTAACCCCATGCGCTCTAATGGAACAATAGATTTTTCACGGTCTAATACCCGCATGACGATATTCTCGCCATGTACTGTCGGGTGTGTAGAGACGCGGAAGTCAATTGGTCTGCCACATAGGCTCATATTCAAGCGGCCATCTTGTGGAGCGCGTGTTTCTGCAATATCCAGCCCGCTAACTACTTTAAGCCTAACTACAACGCCGCCCCAGTAGCTTTTATGTAAGCTACGTACTTGTTGTAATACGCCATCTACCCTATAGCGAATACGTAAGAAAGAGTGTTCTGGTTCAAAGTGAATGTCAGATGCGCCACGCTTAACAGCATCCATCAATAGCGCCCCAACTAGACGCACAACAGGCTGAGTATATTCATCGCCGTCAGCAGTTAAGCTTTGGTAGTCAATTTCACCTGTTTCAATTTCGCGCAGAATGCCATCGACGGAGAGTTCGTAACCATAAAACTGATCAATGTATTCTTCAAGCTGCGCCTCTGCGGCCAGTGTTGGTTTAAGTTGAATTTTCCCGCCTAACATTGCGCGCAACTGATCAAGTGCGACAACGTTAAACATATCTGACATTGCTACCACCATAATGTTGGTAGCTTCTTCATAGGATACAGGTAGTAGATGGTATCGGCGTGCGAAGTCTTGTGGCACCATTTGTAATGCTTCAATATCGGCAATCACTGAAGATAAATCAATACTTTCTTGGCCAATCGTATGCGCAACGATGTCGCGCACCATGCCCTCTGTTACGAAACCTAGACGCACCAATTGACGGCCTAATGGTAAGTCGTGCTGCTCTTGTTCCATAAGCGCAATCCGCAACTGATCTTGACTGATCAGTCCTTGCTGCACCATTAAATCACCTAAGCGTAATTTACGTCTTTGCTCGAGCATTAAGTTGCTTCAACCTTATATTTAATAATTGAGTCTTTAATCATTGGGCTTATTTTTATCTTAACTTTATTCAGTCCTGACAGTTGTTCTTCGTATTATTGTAGCGCTTGAATTCTCGCTTCAAGTACAGCTCGGTCTGGACTTGCTAAATTTGATTTTTTAACTAATTCTAGGGCGCGTTGGTATTGTGTTAACGCAAGACTAGATTTTCCGAGTTGATCTAGGCTGATTGCCAGATTAAATGTGTAATCGGCGTTATTTGGGGCATAACGACTAGCGTTAAAGTAAGCTTCTTGTGCAGATGCCCATTGGTTTTGTTCTGCATAAAGATTACCTAAGGTTGCGTGCAGATGTGCTGATTCTGGTTGCTGCGCCAGCATATTTTTAATGCGGCTTTCTGTCGCTACTGCGTCTGTTCCAGCTTCTGGAGAAGCTATGGCAGATTGAGCAATTGTGTTCTTAGGCTCAATTTCTAATACTTTTTGATACCACCCCATGGCATCTGCATTGCGACCTTGTCGTTGTGCGATAGCAGCCATACCTAGTAACGCATCCGTATTGCGGATGTCATGTTGCAAGACTTGTCTATATTGCTGTTGTGCTAAAGTATCTTCACCACGTGTGAATGCCTGATATGCGGAAAGCAAAGTAGGATCCACACCTGAAGATGGTGGCTTGCTGACCAGTTTTATTGGGCTGTTCTTTCGTGAGGATTCTCTATCTGTATAAATGGACTCATTGTTAGATTGGATTCTCTTAGGTGTTTTTTTAGGTATGGCTGTTTCAGCCATTAATGCGCTTGTGCCAGACTCTGTTTTAGTGGCGTTTTCCTCAGTTGCTGGCTTTGTTGTAGCCTGAGTGGCGTCAGCGTTGATTGTTGCAATAGATGTGCTTGAAGACTCATTTGATGTTGAAGTATTCGGGTCGGCGATATTATTTGCTGGATTGTCTTGAGGCTGAACGGCAGTGGTAGGAGTTTCAGGTGGAGGTGCTGGTGGTTGGATAACTGGTTTTGCAATAACGACTTCAGGAGTACTCGACGTTTGTAGGTAATTGTAGCCCTGCAATCCTAACCATATCATTAGAGCACCCACGATGCCTAAAATAGCCAGTGCCATTTTGGATGTTTGTGCTTGTGCTGATTGATTAGCGACAAAAACTTTTGCTGCGGCTTTTTGAGAGCTCTCGAGAGGAGGTGCTTTGGCTGTTGTTGAAATCTTAGCTGAAGGTTTAATCTTTTCTTGGGCAACATGTTCTTTGGTGCTGACATGAGGCCTACTTTGTTTGATGGGAGTGAGTTCTGAAATGTCTAATCCTGCCTCTTCCTCTAAAGCTAAGAGCTCACTCGCGTGATTTGCAGGTAAAACAAAGTCAAAGTCTTCTTCATATTTTTGGCTTGAAGTTTCCTCGATGAACTTTGTTAATTCCTCGGCCTGTCCAAGCTCAATTTGTTCAGTAGGCGCTAGCTCTAAAGTTAAAGCATCGTCAACAACGTATTCGCCAGATTGTTTTTTATCTTGCTCAGCCAGTTTATCTTTTTCGGCGCTAGCGAGTGCTTTAATGAGTAAACTCATTGACTACTTACCTCTCACCATCTGCTTCTAGTGTTTTTTCAAGCTGCTGCGATGGTAGATACTGCTTATAATTAGCTAACTCATCACTCTCTAAACTGGCATTGGTAATTACTGTTGGCCTTAAGAAAATAACAAGTTCAGTTTTTTTAGCGACATCGTCTCGCCCTCTAAAAACCTTCCCCGCGCCAGGAATGTCTGCTAGACCAGGCACTCTGTCAGAGTTCCGCTGTATTTCATCTTGCATTAACCCGCCTAGTACAGCCGTATTGCCGCTTGTAATTTGTAAGATTGATTCCATCTCCCTAACTTCTATCTCTGGAATTATATTTTTCTCGTTCGTTGGATCTTTTTTACCTTCTCCGAATAATCGAGAAATAGTTGGCCTGACATTTAAGTTTACGGCGCTGGTTTCATTAATTTGGGGAGTAACACTCATCACCACTCCAATAGGTACTGTTTGTGGTGTAGCTGTTGTAGCCTGCAAATTTGAACCTGCTCCCGCCACCGTCGCTTGAGATATTTGAGACTGAATGGTGAAGTAAACAAAGTTTCTAACTACTTTTAAAACCGCAGTTTGATTATTTAGTACCATCAGTTTTGGGCTAGACAACACCTTTGTGTCACCAAACTGCTGTAGAAGATTAATCGAAGCTGCAATATTGCCTAGCGGGCTGATAGGATTGATATAACCAGCTACAAGTCCACCTGGGCTTGTAGCTCGAGTAGTTAAATTGCCTGGATTAAAACGTGTGGCATTTAACTCTTGGCTAAATGTAAATCCACTTCCCACACCAGCTCGTCCCAGCCTGCTCCAATCAATCCCTGCTTGGAAAGAGTCATTTAATACAACCTCAACAATCGTTGCCTCAATCAACACTTGTTTTTTAGCACTACTCATCACCCTGTCAATAAACTCTTGCACTTTTTCATGCTGCTTATTCGTTGCGCGCACGCTAATCACGCCAGTCTCTGGATTGGCTATTACATTTGCCGCAAACAAAGTTTTGTATTCAGATTGCTGCTCTTTTCTAAGGTCTTTAGCGTCCGTAACCGCCTTGCTGGCAGCAGTATTATCAGCGGCTTTCCCATCAGCACTTTCAAGGCTACCGAAGCGCGTTACGATAACTTCTTTATCAGTTTCTGTAAGTAAGTCTTTGATATTTTGAATGAGCGATTCCCACAAGTGATTTTTAGCTTCACTCGTAACGGCCGTTCGTGAGCTATTGTTTCGACCACCTGCTCCAACACCACCAGAAGCCTGACCAGCCCCTCCCGCACCAGCATTTACACCTTGACCAATACCTGCAATCTCTGCAGCCGCACCAATAAAACCAGTGGTGTCTCGATTGATATTCACATAATCAACCTTGTACATACGAAGCACTGGCTGATCAGGCGCTATGCTTAGCACATTACCTTGAATTTTATAGGTTAAATCGACCTGCTTAGATAAGCGCTCTAAAATGGCAGGTAGTGTTTGGTCTACAGCATTCAATGTCACACGACCTGGAATGGACGGGTGAATGTCTACATTCAGCTTACTACCTCTAGCAATGGCAAAAAGCACTTCTTTTACAGGAGTGTCATACACTACGATGCTATAAACCTGTTCTTTTGTTTTAGCTTTTGGTGGTGGTAGATAGGTGTTGTTTGTAACAGGTTTAGGAATGGTGGAAGTCGATGTGCTTTTGTCTGCAGATGATTTTGCAACTACTTGATTCGTTGCTGAATTTTGACCATCGATATGGCCTGTAGATGGTTTGATTTTTGATTTATGCGCGCATGAAGTCATGCCTACTATTAGCGCCAAGCATAGTAATGAAAGTGTTTTTTTGTTTTTTCTCACGATGTATTGACCCCTAGCGTATTACACCATATTTACATTCGGGTATACTTTGCATCAAAATTAAAAAAAATGCAAATAATAACAAGTGGTTATAGAAGTTATTTATTGTCCTTCTTCAATTTCTTTATTGATTCCAGCTAATGTACGTAAGTATGGTTTATTGTTTTTAATGCTCGCAGGGAGTTTTTTGAGTGCGGCTAGTGCTTCTTCTCGTTCTTTGAATGCGCCGTATAGAATCACGGTATAGTCTTGGCCATTTTGTTTTTTACGGTATAAATAGACTTTATCAATTTCTAACTGCCGTTTTGTTTGATTGAACTCTTCTTTTAACTGTTCTTCACTTAGGGCATCCCCGCTTCTTAGTGATTTTATTTGTAATGTAATGGTTTCTGATGGTTCGCTGAATAGCCAGTTTTTAGAGATTTCCAAGCGACCATCAAGAGATGATTGATTAAGCACTACGGACGGATTTTCCTCAGTTTTTTTCTCTATTTTTGGTTTTATTTGTTCAACAATCGCTTGGGTAGGGGCTGTTTTCTGAGGGGCTGCGTTTTGCGCACTGGTAACTGGTTGTGGAGGGCTTGATGTTTTGGGGGCCTCTATCGGTGTTGCTGGCGTGGTGACTTCTGTAGCAATTACTTGTTTTGAAGTGCTAGGTTGTTCTAGAGGTTTATTTTCGATTACCGTTGGGGTTGTTGCACTTTTTTCTGCCACTGGCTTGGCTTTGATTTGAGGCTGTAAAATTATAGGTGTAGTTTTGATAGTTTTTTGCGGAGCATACCAAGCTGCGTACCAAGAGTAGATTGCTACAGTACTCAATAGGGTGAGGAGCATTGCTAGTAACCAGAATTTTTTATTTTTGGCAGACTTGGCTCCAAATTCGCTATCTTGAATGGCAGCTTTTACGTGCTTTGGTGTGACTTGAAACGCATTTTCTGCAAAAGCAGCCAGCAGTGCTTTGTCTGCCAAAATGTTAACGCGGCGCACTAAGCCCTCTGCGGCAGAAGATAATTTTTTTATGGCGCTATCAGTAAATAAATGCGGGCCATGATAGCCAGCCGCACGTAATCTAAAAATTAAATATTCGGCAATATCTTTTGTTTGCAAAGGGCCTAGGTGGAAGCTATGTGTAATTCGCTCACGAAGTTGTCTGATATGGGTTTCATTGAGATTAACATCAAGTTCTGGTTGCCCGAACAGAACAATCTGTAAGAGTTTATCTTGCTTGGTTTCTAAGTTTGAAAGTAGCCGAATTTCTTCCAGTGTTGCCAGTGGCATACCCTGCGCTTCTTCAACAAAAATCACGACTTGCCGTCCTTCTGCATGGCGCTTCAGTAAGTGCGCTTGTAGAATTTGCATGACCTTCAAACGGTCAGCATTTTTAGGAATTTTGAGCTGTAACTCAAAGGCAATGGCATCTAAAACATCTTCTGGCGCAACGCTTGGATTGGCTAGGTAAATACTCTCAACTTTTTCAGGCAGAATGGTTTGTAGCATTCTGCAGAGCATGGTTTTACCACTACCCACCTCCCCCACAACTTTGATGATGCCTTCACCATTTACAATGGCGTAAATCAGCGCATCCAGCACAGCGCCACGATTACCCCCAGAAAAAAAGAAATCTGTATTTGGGGTGATTTTGAAAGGGGGCTCTTTTAAGCCAAAGTGAGGGTAGTACACGTTTTATCCAATTTGATATTTATTGTTCAACTTGTGTGCTCATGCGGCTGTATAAAGTGGTTCGATTAACGTTTAATAATTTTGCTGCCTGACTTAAATTACCGTGTGTAATGCGCATTGCTGATTCAATATACGCTCGCTCCCAAGCTTTTAGTACGGCATCTAAGCTAACGTTAGATTGGAGTTGCAAGTGCTGTTGCGCTTGCGCCATTCTATCTGCTTCTGCATTAAAGTTAAATTGCCCTTCTTTTAGCTCTGGTGTTGATAAGTCAAACTCAGCGATGAGATCATGTTCATTTAAAGTTTTGCCTGAATATTTTGCAATCAAGCGAATTACAATGTTCCTGAGTTCACGCACGTTGCCAGGGAAGTCGTAAGACAACCAGCGGGCCTGCGCTTTATCATCTAACTTAAACGGGGTTTGACCTATTTGCTGGCTATAGAACTGTACAAAGTGCTCACGGAGTAGATGCTTATCTTCACCCAAATCACGTAGTGGAGGTACTTTAACTGAAAACACGCTTAAGCGATGATATAAATCTGCACGAAATTTTCCAGCACGAACTTCTGCGCGGAGGTCTCGGTTGGTTGCCGCCACAATTCGAGCTAAACTTTTTCGAGTTTGCGTTTCGCCTATGTGCTGATATTCACCGTTTTCTAAAACACGCAGTAATTTAGCTTGCAATTCTAGTGAGAGCTCGCCAATTTCATCCAAAAACAAGGTGCCTTCTGCAGCATCTTTAAAATAGCCAGAGTGTGCACTGGTGGCGCCAGTAAAGGCGCCTTTAGCGTGACCAAATAAAATAGATTCAGCCAGCAATGGTGAAATGGCGGCGCAGTTGACTGATAGGTAAGGCTGATCTGAGCGTTTGCTTGATTGATGAAAGCTAGCAGCGACTAACTCTTTACCACTCCCAGACTCACCCTCAATTAGAACGGGGAATGTTGAATCTGCAAATTGAGAAATTTGTAGGCGTAAAGCTTGTGCAGGTAAAGACTCACCTAGAAATCCAGTGTTTTTATGATCAGCTTTGGCTTCAACTAACTCAACGTCTTGAACTTTGAGTGATTTGGTTAAAATGTCCTTGAGTTTATCAACGTCGCAAGGTTTAGCGATAAAATCTACTGCGCCGAGTGTAAGTGCATGCTTTACGTTGGCATCGTCATTTTGACCAGACAGTACATGTATTTTAATGGTTGGTGAGTGTGCTAAAAGCTCGCTAATTACTTTAAAGCCTTCTTCAGGGGTATGTGGTTTTGGCGGCAGGCCTAAATCAACAAGCGCCAATTCTGGGGGGTGCTCTAGTTGTCTAATGAGGCTTTTGAGCTGTGTATAAGACTCTGCCACGCACACTTCAAAATCCTTACTCAGCACAAAATGCAAAGTGTCAGTAATTAAAGGGTCGTCATCAATAATCATTAAGATGGGACGTGATGCCGCCATTGATAAGCCTTTTTAAAAATGTATGCATTTATAAGAGTAACCAACATTACTATAGCCTTAAAGCCTAGCGCTATCAATGGCTTTAACAGCGGACTCTGCACGCAACCATAATTGTTTCGTGTTCAGATTTCTTAATGGTAAATCTGTATTAAATAGAGTTTCGATTCTTTCAAAAAACACAATGCTATAAAAATACAGCATAATTCATCCTATATTGGCGCTATTGGAGCGTAATTTGAGATTGTTGGTAATAAATTTAATGGCGGCACTGAATTATTTATATGCTTTTTAAGCGATCACTCTTACATGAGCTTATTACAAGCGCTATCGGGGCATTTTTAATTTTGCTCGGCATTGTTATTGCGCAGCGTGCAGGAACCCTTGTTCGACTGGCTGCGAAAGGCATTTTGCCTAATGATGCGATTGTGACGGTGCTAGGCTTTAATTTAATCAAGTTTCTCCCAATGATTTTGTCGCTGACTTTATTTTTATCAATTCTGATGACTTTGTCACGCTGGTATCGTGATTCTGAAATGGTTGTTTGGTTTAGCTCGGGTTTGAGTCTTAATAGTTGGATTCGGCCTGTAATGACCTTTGCTGTTCCTGTGGTTGTATTGATATTTATACTTAGTTTTCTCGTGATGCCATGGGCCACTGAAAAGGGAGAAGATTTTCGTGCGCAGTTAGAAAGTCGTGATGAGATGGCCGCAATTAGCCCCGGTGTGTTTAAGGAGTCGTCAAACGCCGAGCGTGTATTTTTCATTGAAAGTTTTGATGCTTTAGGTGATGTTGTAAAAAATGTCTTTATTCAATCAACTCAACAGCAAAAAGTGGGCGTTATTGTTGCAGCGCAAGGTAGTCGTTATGCCGATAAAAATGGGGATAGTTTTTTGCTTATGAAAAATGGCACAAGATATCAAGGTGAGCGAGGTACGGCGGAGTTTTCAACGACTACATTTGAAAAATATGCCATTAGAGTAAAGACTGTTGAAGTGAAAAAACAGCCCGAGCGGACTATTTCAAAATCAAGCAAAGATTTGTTTCAAGATAAAGGTAATGAAAGTAGAGCTGAACTGCAATGGCGACTTTCAATTCCTATTGCAGCAATCATACTTGCTTTGTTTGCAATCCCGTTAAGTGCATTAGACCCTCGCGCCGGGCGGTCAGTTAACTTTGTTTTAGCATTACTTATCTATGTGATATATAACAATTTGTTGAGTGTAATGCAGGGTTGGGTTGTACAAGGAAAACTAACGGCAACAATTGGTTTGTGGCCAGTGCATTTTCTATTTTTAATTTTAGCTTTATATATGTTTTATAGAAGCAGGCAACAATTGCCAATTTATCCAAAAATATTTTCTGTAATTGGGTTGAAAATTTCGGCTAATCTGAAGATTGTTCGAAATGCTCTAAAAACTCCAGAGAAAGTAGTTTGAAAAAATCTTGATTTGAATTAAATCTATGGCTATTTCAACCATCAGTCCTACTCTTTTAGATTCGTACAGGTCTGCTGAATATCATGTGGCCTCAAATCCACCATTTATTCTAAAGATTGGCATTTTTAGTGACGAGTTGATTCAGTTGTATCGTTATAGCCGTTGTAATTGTTCCGCTTTTATTACCGCCTATAATCCAGCTAGCCAAGAATTTTCCGATGAAGAAAATCTAGCAAGAAATAAAAAGCTAGAGGAATTAATTCAATCACTTAATTATCAGTATCTAGCAGGAGCTGGGCGTTGTCCTCAAGATAATGGTCCTGGTGAGATTAGTTTCTTAGTTTTGGGTATGAGTCAAG
>CAYQZK010000068.1:1533-10484 GCA_964422015.1 uncultured Methylotenera sp. | reverse complement strand
GAGGATTTGCGGACGGGGGTTCGATTCCCCCTAGCTCCACCAAACAACAAATACCACCTTTGGGTGGTATTTTTGTTTAAGTCATCAATAAAAAATGAAATTACGGTTCAAGTTAGCTTGAAAAATGCTTTAAAATCATGACGATTAATCAACTTAAGCAAAAGGTTTCAAATGGCAGATCTTCCAAAAGTTGTATATGAACACCTTCCAAATTTTTACATCATTATTGGTGTAGGCATCGCCATTAGTATTGAGCACCCAATTGGCGTTACTAGCAGCCTGCTAATGGTAGCTACTGGACTTTTCATTTTTAACCTTAGTTTGGCGCATAGTAAAGCGTTTATTGCAAAGCTTATGCGTAAAAATAATCATCATGCATAAGCTAATTGTAATGTTGTTGCTGAGTACTATTAGTAATAGTGCTTTTGCTGATTGGAGTGAAATTGGCATGATAAACGATGACACTGTTTATGTGGATTCATCAACTATTCGTAGGAATGAAGATGTAGTAAAAGTCTGGTTTTTGCATTCATATGCAAATGAGAAAATGTTTGAAGGCAGCAAGTACCTATCAGAAAAAAGGCTAAACGAATACAACTGTGAAAGAGAAGAGGTTCGCACGCATGCGCACTTTTTCTTTTCTGAGAGCATGGGTAACGGAAACACAGTGTTTTCAAAACAACAAGCTTCATACTGGAAGTTAGTTGCGCCTGCTAGCATTGATTATGCCAGTATGGAATTAGCCTGTAGCAGACTTTACGAGTTTAAGAGTTTTGGTAAGAGATTTATTAATCGAGTACTTAACTTAGAGTAAAAGCTGAATAAACACAGCTTATACAAGCTCACTTAAACTTTTAATATGTGTCATCACACTGCGACCTAACGCATGCAAGGAATAGCCGCCTTCAAGAGTGGAAACAATACGATTATTACAATGCCGTTTTGCAACGTCTTTCAAGACTTCTGTTATCCAAAGATAATCTGCTTCACGCAGAGCCAAACCACCCATATCGTCTTCTCTATGAGCGTCAAACCCAGCTGAAATTAATACAAGTTGCGGTTTAAAACGCTCTAATGCAGGCAACCATTGCTCGGTAACTGCTGCTCTAAACGCTTCGCCATTGCTTCCTGCTGCAAGCGGCACATTAATAATGTGATCATTACCGCTTTCTGCACCTTTATAAGGATAGTAAGGGTGTCTGAAAGTTGAGCAAAGCATTACTCGTGGATCATCATGAAAAATGTCTTCTGTACCATCACCATGATGTACGTCGAAATCTGCAATCGCAACACGTTGTAAACCATGATTTTTAAGAGCATGTGCTGCCGCAACCGCGACATGATTAAAAATACAAAAACCTGCTGCGCTCGCTCGCCCCGCATGATGGCCTGGTGGGCGAATACTACAAAAAGCATTCTGTACCGAACCAGACATTACAAGATCAACACCTTTAACCACCGCACCTGTAGCATGCAATGCAGCACTTAAGCTATATGGATTCATTGCAGTATCACCGTCTAAATGCACTAAACCTGCACTTGGTGATAATTTAAAGACTGAGTCAATATATTCAGCGGCATGTACTAAAGCCAACGCCTCTTTGCTTGCTTTAGGCGCATCATAATGATTAAGAAAATCGAATATACCAGACGCAATGAGCTGATCTTGAATCGCATGAAGTCGTGCAGGGCTTTCTGGATGCCCTGCCCCCATGTCATGTTTAAGGCAATCCTTGTGACTAATGTAGGCTGTTTTCATCATGATTTTTTATGAATGTTTTACAAAACTTTACGTACAAATTTCAAATCTTTATCT
This sequence comes from uncultured Methylotenera sp., assembly GCA_964422015.1. Lineage (GTDB taxonomy): Bacteria > Pseudomonadota > Gammaproteobacteria > Burkholderiales > Methylophilaceae > Methylotenera. The sequence continues at coordinate 8,668 of CAYQZK010000068.1, read as the reverse complement.
TCCGGATCAGTTTCTACACTAAAACCTAGTCGACTCATTAGTTTGAGCATACTGGTATTATTTTTAAGTACTTCACCTTCCATAAATTTTAGACCATTGGCTCGTGCGGCATCCATTAAGGTAGTCAGTAACTTATGCCCCAACCCCTTTCCACGCATACTATCTGCAACCACCAAAGCAAACTCACAGCTTTCGCCATCGGGGTTAATTGCGTAACGCGTAACCCCTAGCTCAATATCCTGATCTTTTTCTTCCAGCACAGCAATCAAAGCCATCTCACGGCTGTAATCAATTTGTGTAAAGCGCACTAGCATGGCATCACTTAACTCATGGACGCTATTCATAAAACGGAAATAGCGAGACTCTTCAGATAGATGACGCACAAAGTCTTGAGAAAGTGCAGCATCTTCAGGACGAATTGGACGAATCACCACATCTGTACCATCGGTCAGTTGCCAATTGCTCACCATGTGCGTTGGATAAGGATAAATCGCCATATGAGAATACCGATCAGCATTCGGCTGACGAAACTCAACGACAACACGGGCATCGGCCGCTAGTGCACCTTTCTCATCTAATATCAGCGGATTAATATCCATTTCCATCATCATAGGAAGTTCGCATACCATTTCTGACACGCGTAACAGCACACTTTCAAGCGCATTCATGTCTGCTGGTGGCATGTGACGGAATGCGCCCAACATTTTGGATACATGGGTGCCTTGAATAAGATCCTTCACTAGGAATAAGTTAAGTGGAGGCAGTGTTACAGAACGATCGCCCATAATTTCTACAGTTGTTCCGCCAGCGCCAAAAGTAATGACTGGCCCAAATACTGGATCGTTAGTCACGCCTACCATCAGTTCACGCCCATTGGGCTTCACAATCATCGGTTGAATAGAAATACCGTCAATAAGCGCTTCTGGACGATTACGTTTAACGTTCTCAATAATGTCATGATATGCACCGCGCACTGCTTGTGCATTCATCAAATTAAGCATCACACCACCAGCATCTGATTTATGCGTAATATTCGGTGAATTAATTTTCATCGCAACTGGAAAGCCTAATTGCTGCGCAATGAGCAAAGCTTCATTAGGCGAGTGCGCCACCATAGTTTGTGCAACGGGAATATGAAAAGCAGACAATAGTGCTTTTGATTCCATTTCACTCAAGACCTTACGTTTCTCCTGCAAGGCACCCTCAATAATCATGCGCGCACCTTCAACATCAGGCTCTAGCTTATGCGATAACGGCCCTGGCATCTGCATCAGCAATTTTTGGTTTTTATGGTAGGCAGATAAAAATGAAAAAACTTCTACTGCGGGTTCTGGTGTTCGGAACGTAGGTATTCTGGATTTTTTAAAAGCTGCACGAGATTCCATAACCTGTGCCCCACCCATCCAAGAGGTGAGCAAAGGCTTGTGAAAGTGACTTGAAACCTCAATTACCGCGTTTGCAGCTTCCAAGGGTTTAGTCATCGCTTGTGGAGTTAACAATGTAAGCACACCATCAATATTAGGATCTTCCAAACAAGCTTTAACGGCCGCATGATAACGATCTGACTGAGCATCACCAATAATGTCAATAGGATTGCCATGTGACCAAGTATGAGGTAATGCCTCATTCAGTATTTTCATGGTGTCATCAGATAGTGTTGCCATTTCTAAGCCAAAGTCAGCAGCACAATCTGTTGCCATCACACCTGGACCACCACCATTAGTCACAATAGCTAAACGATTACCCGTAGGTTTAAAGCCAAAAGATAAAGCTTTAGCTGCAGAAAACAGTTGAGTTACAGAATGTACACGCACTACACCAGCGCGACGCACAGCAGCCTCAAAAGCATCATCAGAACCTACTAATGACGCGGTATGCGACATAGCGGCTTTAGAAGCTACAGCGTGACGCCCTACTTTTACCAAAATAACAGGTTTGATACGTGCTGCAGCTCGAATGGCACTCATAAAACTACGTGCGTTACGGATGCCTTCGATATAAAGCAAAATGCTATGTGTTTTTGGATCTGAAACGAGATAGTCAATAATCTCACCAAAATCCACATCAGCCGATGAGCCCATAGAAATCACGCTAGAAAAACCCACATCGCTTGTTTGTGCCCAATCTAAAATTGCTGTACATAGCGCACCAGACTGAGATACAAAAGCAAGATTACCTGCCGCCGCACTACCCTTGTTAAACGTAGCGTTCAAACCAATATCAGGACGCATCACACCCAAACAGTTTGGGCCAATAAGACGTATACCATAGCGCTCAGCATTTTTTAGCACTGCCTGCTCTAACGCTTTCCCCGCTTCGCCCGCCTCACCAAAACCTGCAGTAATCACTATTGCCGCCTTAACGTGATGTTTGCCACACTCTTCGATAATGTCTGGCACAGTTTGCGGTGGTGTAACAATTACAGCCAATTCAACAGGCTCGGCAATTTGTGCTATTGAGCTATAAGCCTTGCAGCCCTGAACTTCAGCCCTTGTTGGATTAATAGGATAAAGCGCACCTTTATAGCCACTTTGCAACATATTTTGAAATACAATTTGCCCCACAGAATCGACTCGATCACTCGCGCCAAAAACTGCCACTGATTGAGGTGCAAACAAAGGTTTAAGATGGTGCTGATTCATGTTTTAATGCCTTGTAAATATAAAGATAATGTGTAGGTCGTTATTGCGTGAAGTGGAATGAGTGCGCTTTATTCAACCATGTGTTGATTATGAGAGATTTCATCGCATTGCAGTATCAACATCTGATATAGCCCGCCAAAAAAACGTTGTTCTTTGATCACAGTAACTCCGCATTTATTTGGTAGCCACGCACTGATAGGTTTATGGAACAAATCGCTGGCAAATGGCTCCAGTATTTTTAGAAATGGACACCAAAGGTATCGTAGCAGATTATATCGATTCGGTACGGCATAATCGACTATAGTCAGCGTCCCTCTAGGGCGAATTACACGCAACGCTTCGGATAGTGTTTTCTTTCTCACCATTTCTGGTTGCTCATGTAAAAGAAAAAACAGTAATGCCTGATTGACGCTTGCATCACTAAGTTCGAGTACGCTTGAATCCATCTGCTGTAATTTAACTGGTGCGCCTTGCGGCAACTTTCTTGCTAGATTATCAAGCTGAATCTGCAGGATATCAACAACCCCAAGCTGCCCGCCTGGGGCTACACAGGCTGCCAATCGGGGCGTTAAATCGCCGTAAGCACAAGCTATCTGCAACGTTAACCCTGGTAGTTTGTGTTTATAGCTGTCAAGTACAGCATTGCATAGGGGGGTGTAATTTCCCCATAAGATTAAGTTAACAAGCCACTGGCGTTCGAAAATATGCACCGCAAGTGGATGAATATATGCCCACCAATAGTGCATCTGAAGGTAATGAGGAATAGACAGTAACGGTTTGCTGATCGCTAAGGGAGCGTCTAATAGAATGTTCGTAGTGGAAATTTTCATTTAGTTTTAATTATTCTGGAGCAGGCAAATGCTATTACTTACTTTCAAAATAGTAGATGCAAAAACCATTCCATATTGTTTACTGCGTGCATAGTTTGTCCCAATCAGCAGCAGTTGCATGTTGCAGAAGTTTCTTGCTGAAATCAAGTGCCGACTGAAGACGTTTTGAAGCTTGCGGAGTAAGTTCTTCACCTAACTCGAAGCTCTCACCACAAATACCTAGAATAAATACAGTTGGTGAATTTTCCTGATAAAAAAGCTCGTAAACATTCAATAAAGCTTCTGGCGCTAGTGCGTGGCTATAGAGTACTGGGGAGTTACTAGCCTTTGCGCGATAAAAAGCAAAAGGTACGTGGGTATTGATGCTGGCATCGATAAAAAGGACTAATTGCCTACCTTTCATATCCATGGCGTGAAACTCTTCCAGCAATTCGAATTCTGCTGCATTGTCTGATTCATTTAGCCATAATTCAAGCTGGCGCAATAACAACGGACCAAGCGCATCGTCACCGCGTGATTCATTACCCACAGCGAAAATTAAAAAAGGTGCAACCATCATTAAGGCGCTAATAATGTCGTGCTAATTACACCCTCACTTGAGCGTGCAAGACTGGATAATTGACTGCCAGCAACATCTAGAACTTCTATTTCTAGTGGCATTTTACCTAAGGCATGTGTGGCACATGACAGGCAAGGGTCAAAGGCACGAACAGCCACTTCAATGTGATTGAGCAAGCCTTCGGTGATTTCATGACCATGTAAATATTGCTGCGCAACGCGCCGCACCGCTTCGTTCATGGCCTGATTATTATGTGTGGTCGATACAATCAGATTGCACATGGTGATGAGATCGTTTTCATCTACACGGTAGTGATGGATAAGCGTGCCACGTGGTGCTTCAATCACGCCAACGCCTTCAAAGCCACGCTCACCATTGGCCATTAAGTCGCTGCCCATAATGTCATCGTCATGCAGCAGATCTTTAATCATTTCGACCGCATGTAGCATTTCAATCATACGTGTCCAGTGATAGCCAAGCGGAGCATGCATTGGCATTACGCCACTATACTCAACAAAGTCACGTCGTTCGATTTCAGCAAGCGGTGTGGAGATGAAATCACAGTTCTGGATACGTGATAGAGGACCAACGCGATACCAGCCTTTTTCTTTTCCCATAGATTTTAGGTAAGGAAACTTCATGTAGCTCCAGTTTTTGACTTCTTCTTCAATGATTTGCGTGTAGTTTTGGTAATCCACGCCATCAAATAGAATGTTGCCGCTTTCATCGCGCGCGCGAAGTTGACCATGATATAAATCTAGTCCGCCATCAAAGCCAACCATCGACATTAAATTAGCTCGAAATGCACCAAAACTGTTATAAAGCTCCGGGTTTTTGTGGTGCATCTCTTTGACTAGATGCACTGCACCGCGCGCCCATGACACCATTTGATAGATGTCTTTGAGCAATTCATCACGCTCCGCTAAGCTCAGCGATTTATTCACACCACCCGGAACTGCACCAGTGCCATGTATACGCTTGCCAGAAGTGAGTCGAATCACCTCTTGACCAAATTTACGTAACAGCACGCCTTGTTTAGCAATTTCAGGATGTTTTTCTGCTACGCCAATGATATTGCGTTTAGCAATATCGCTGTCAAAACCGAAAAGTAAATCAGGTGAACATAGGTGAAAGAAGTGCAGCGCATGTGATTGTAGAATTTGCCCATAATGCATTAAACGACGCATTTTTTCTGCAGTAGGGGTTAAATGTTTCGCACCTACAATCGCATCTAACGCCTTACTGGCTGCAAGGTGGTGGCTAACTGGACAAATTCCGCATAAGCGCTGCACCATTACCGGCACTTCCCAATAAGGACGGCCCTGAATAAATTTCTCAAAGCCACGAAACTCAACAATGTGTAGGCGCACTTGATGCACTTTATTTTTATCATCGAGCAGAATAGTGACCTTGCCATGTCCTTCAACCCGAGATACGGGGTCAATAGCTACTCGGCGCAGATTTTCGGGATTGGTAGCAGTTTCTAATGCAAAAGACATGAACGTTCCTTTAAACTTAAAACAATGATTGGGTCGGCATGACGATTAAATCAATTTTTGTTGGTTTAATTCATCCCAAAAAACAGCCTGCAGTTTAGTCATAATGAATAAGACCATGGCCAAGCTCTGGTTCGCGACCAGCAATCAAATCTGTCAGAACCTTCCAAATTGCATCGCCAGAAGGCGGGCAACCTGGAATAAAATAATCAATCTTGACAACCTCGTGAATCGGATGCACTTGGTCTAGCGGCAAAGGCAATTCAGGGTCGTTAGGGATAAAACCGCCTACCAGACCATGTTGTGCGTGATACACCTCTTCCAAAATCATGGCTAAAGAAAGATGATTGCGCTGTGCTGGTAATCCGCCATTAACGGCACAAGCGCCTACTGCGACTAGTATTTTGCAGTTGGCACGAAACTCACGAAGCACATGCACGTTTTCTGCGTTACACAAGCCACCTTCTATCAGACCGATATCGCAAGGACCACAATTTTTAATATCGGTTAACGGCGAGCGATCGAAGTCCGCCAATTCCATCAGGTCAAACAGGCGCTCATCAATATCAAGAAATGACATATGGCAACCGAAACAACCAGCCAGTGTGGCAGTTGCGATTCTTAATTTGGGTTTAGTTAATGGCGCTGTTTCAGTGGTAACGTTCATCTTAAGCGCCTTTCACGATAGGGTGCGGTGTAGCGCTAATGGACTGCTCATCGAAGCTGCGCTTTCCAATTGGCACGGCAAAGCCAACACGTTTTTTGATAATGACACCCACAGGACAAACATGCGCGGCCTTATCATCACCGCTAAAATTGGTATCAGCAAGCTTGCCAGATTTTGAATTAACGATAAGATGCGTTTTTATGCCGCGCCCTGCCAAGGAAAATACATTCTTACCATCAACATCGCTACTTGCGCGGGCGCACAAAGAACACAAAATGCAACGGTTAAAATCAAGCAGATATTCCGGATGAGATGCATCGAGTGGGCGATCAGGGAAAAAGTGGTCGAAATGTGGCGACATCATATCCAGTTCGTAAGCGGTTGCCTGTAACTGACAATCACCACTTTTTTCGCACGATGGGCAGAAGTGGTTACCCTCAACAAACAGCATTTGCAACAAGGCGCGACGTTCGTCGTTAATTTGCTTAGTATTACTCTCAACAATCATATCTGCTTGAGCATGCTGGGTGCATGAGGCTGATTCTCTACCATTGGCATTTACAGTACAAATTTTGCATGAGCCATGTGGCTTGAACTCAGGGTTAAAACATAAGTGAGGAATATACTCGCCAGCGGCCATGGCCGCCTGAATAATGGTTTGCCCTTCACAAAAAGGAATGGTTTTGCCATCTAATGTGAAAGTAGCCTGTTTCTCGTTAGGTTTGTTTTTATTACTTTGAGACATGTATACGCTCCAAATGTGCACCTGTATCATCGCGGCCTGTCATTTGACGCGCTTGAGATAAGGCGTAGTCAAGATCGAATGCCGGTATATATTCATATCCAAATTGATGGGTCACATCGTTCACACACTGATTGCCGTACAATACTTTGCGCATGTTGTAGGCATACAGGTATTTATATCGTTTTTTTTCTTTCGA
>CAYQZK010000068.1:0-1523 GCA_964422015.1 uncultured Methylotenera sp. | reverse complement strand
ATGTGTTAAGCGTTTGTCATAGGACGGGCGAAACTTAGCAATAGTATCCAGCACGGGGTTGCAAGCGGAGTGACCCAAGCCGCAATGACTGGTAGATAATAGCAATACGTTCAATTTTTCGATTTCCGCAAAATCGTAAGGTGAACCATGACCGTTCGCTAACTTATTCATCATGTTCGACAGCAAAGAGGTGCCTACTCGGCAGGGCGTACAAAAACCGCAGCTTTCATGCTTGAAAAAATGTACAAAATTACGTGCCACTTCAAACATGTCCCGACTTTCATCAAATACCATAAAGGCGCCTGCAGTCGGCAAATCATCAAAGGCAATACGACGGTCAAACTCGTTTGCTGCTACGCAAATGCCTGACGGTCCGCTGATTTGAACGGCTTGAGTATTTTGTGCGCCGCAATCAGCAAGCACTTGCGCTACCGTAACACCAAAAGGGTATTCATATAAGCCTGGGCGAGCACAGTCGCCAGACACTGAGAGTATTTTTGTGCCGCTAGAAGTTTCTGTACCAATCCCAGCATACCAAGCACCGCCATTCAGCCCAATTAAACTAGTGGCGCAGAAGGTTTCAACGTTATTAACTACCGTAGGTTGATTAAGATAACCGCTAGTAACCGGAAACGGCGGACGATTACGCGGCGTACCGCGCTTGCCTTCAAGCGACTCAATTAGCGCAGACTCTTCACCGCAGATATAAGCGCCTGCACCGAGATGTATTTCAATGTCGAAATTAAAGTCAACATGACCAAGAATATTGTTGCCTAGTAAGGATTGCTGGCGACGGCGTTGCAGGATAGCTTGTAAATGATCAAGCAGGTAGCGATATTCTCCGCGCAAATAGAGAAAGCCTTTTTTTGCACCGATAACATGCGCACAAATGGTCATGCCTTCAAACATCATGTCTGCATACGAGTTGAGTAATACGCGGTCTTTAAATGTGCCTGGTTCACCTTCATCGGCATTACATACTACATAATGCTCTTCCCCTTGAGCGGCACGGCAAAACTCCCACTTGGAACCGGTTGAAAATCCAGCACCTCCGCGACCACGTAATTTCGAGGTTTTAATTTCCTGTAGAGTTTCGATAGCTTCATGTTGTAGCACTTCTGCAAGGGCGGAGCCGGATTTAAAATGGCTATCCAGTAAAATATCTTTTTTCTGTATATTGTCCTCTATGGCAAAAAACTCTAGCGGCCATCCAGACAATGGCACTCGCTCCCGAATCAGTTCACATAAAGCGCTAACACGTTCTTGAGTAAGGTGATTAATGGCAATATTGTTAATCAAAACCGCTGGGCCTTGGTCGCACATGCCCGTACAAGACGTGGTATTGATGCTGACTAAGCCGTCTTCTGAAACCTTGCCGGCTTCCACCCACAAATGGCCGCACATGCTTTCCATCAAATCCATATTGCCAAGCATACGGTCAGTGATATTGTCTGAAAATAAAACGCGGTACTCGCCATGCGGTTGCAGATAAAGTAGGGAGTAGAAGCTCGCAACACCTTCAA
>CAYQZK010000067.1:9478-10568 GCA_964422015.1 uncultured Methylotenera sp. | reverse complement strand
TGCCATCCTCATGAGCGTGTTTAGTTTCTAAATTAATCGACGCAAAATTATTGCCATTGATTTGCGGTTGTGGGCTTTTGTACACTGTAATGGATTGCATACCGTTCACTGGTAGCAAGTCCAGCAAGGGATGACCCCAAACGCCCATATAAAATGGCACATCATCGATATAGGTTTTAATTTCACTACCTGGCCGGCTCACACCCATTCCACGAATATATACCGCGCCACCCTGGTCGCCGCCAAAAGCCCCCACAGGGTTATAGCGCGAAATTTGCACACCGGGTGTACGGCGCAATGCTGAAGCAAGATCAACCGCATTTTGATCACGCAACTGATTTTCTGTCACCAAAGCAGAAGTGCTTGAGTAAGCATCCACACTAATCTCTTCAACTACTGGATGTGCCGTCACTGAAACATCCTGCAAACGAAGATGCTCATCGGCACTTGCATTGGCTGAAAAAGCCATAAAAACGGCCATCGCTATTTTTTTATTTTTCATATTAATTTTCCAGTTAATGTTTGGGATGATGATGTTTAGCTTGAATTGGGTCATTTTTAGTCCCAAAAAGGCTAAACAGTTTTAATCTGTTGGGATGAACAGACTTTTCAGCCAAGGTGAGTTGCGAAACTAATTTTTCAGCCGTTTTTTGAGGAATGCCAGCTTCGGTTAAACTTTTAACTTCCTTTAAAGCATCGGCACCACAAGCCATAATGCCCCACTTGCCATGACTACGATGAAGCAGTGCACGTCCACCTCGATTACCTTGCGTCCAATCAGCAATTGCATAATCATCAATTGCAGCAATAGGTGAGGTTTCGACTTTGTGCTCAGGCTTATCGTACGTGTTTGATATCACTGTTCGAATTTGCTCATGTGTAGCACTATCTCCAGCTGAACTAGTTAGCGGACAAAGCGCTACCATCATGCAAAGCATCTGCAACGGATAATGGCGTATAAATGAAAAAAAGTTTTGGAATGTAGAATTCAAAGCGGCTTCCCTGACTAAAAATTAATCTAGGAAAGCAGTTTACTAGACAAGCAACTTCATGGGAATGCGACATGATGTCGCACCCCTAACTACTATAG
>CAYQZK010000067.1:0-9378 GCA_964422015.1 uncultured Methylotenera sp. | reverse complement strand
TCAACCTGGTCAATTAAAATTAGACACAAATCGCCCGCCTCCAAGCGTGATAGCGCCGTATCAATCGCTAAAAACTCACCTTGAATTTCGTCGACCTTAATGGCACGCTTAGCGTTGACTAACCCACGCTGCAATAATGTAAGCACTTCACCATCCTCACGGCCGCGCTGACATTGGTCTTGATACAGAATAATCTCGTCAAAGACATCGCCCAGCAACTCAGTTTGGCGGCTAATATCTTCATCGCGCCTATCACCTGCACCACTAATAACTACCATACGTTTTTTTGCCGAAATAGTCTCAACAGCCGCCACTAACGCCACCATTGCATCGGGGTTATGTCCATAATCAGCAATAACGCTGGCACCTCGATAATCAAAAAAGTTAAAGCGGCCTGGCGCTGTTTGCGCATCATTCACAAACGACGCCACGCCACGGCGTATCGTATCCCAATCCACATTCAACGCCCATGTAGCAGCAATTGCTGCCATAGCATTTTCAATCTGAAAACCGATGGTGCCATTACGAGTGATTGGAATTTGCGAAAGCGCAACTCGTTGCTCAAACTGTGCGCTGCCTGACTGAAGTTGCGCAGCAACAATATGGCCTTCTTCCACATAAACAATTCGTCTACCGCGTGCATAGTGTGTCGCCATCACTGGATGATGTCGATCTTGTGTAAAGAAAATGACCGAGCCAGGGCAAGCATCTGCCATTTTAGCCGTCATTGGATCAGCTGCATTCAAAACGGCAACGCCATCAGGCGCAACGTTTTGAACCACTACACGCTTCACTACAGCCAAGTCTTCAACGGTTGTAATGTAACTCAAACCTAAATGATCACCCATGCCAATATTGGTCACAACCGCCACATTACAACGATCGAATGCCAAGCCCTCACGCAACACCCCGCCGCGCGCCGTTTCAAAAACAGCAGCATCTACGTCTGGGTGCATGAGTACATTGCGCGCACTTTTTGGCCCACTGCAATCACCCGTATCAATACGTTTACCCTGAATATACACGCCATCAGAGTTTGTCATACCTACGCGCAATCCATTACAAGTTTGAATATGCGCAATTAAACGTACCGTGGTTGTTTTGCCGTTAGTGCCAGCGACGGCGACCAATGGGATACGTCCATCTTCACCTGGCGTAAACATTGTGGAAACAATCGCCTCACCTACAGCTCTACCTTTGCCAAATGAAGGTTGCAAATGCATACGCAATCCCGGTGCCGCATTCACTTCGACCACACCGCCACCCTGTTCTGTTAGTGGCTGATTTACTGTGTCACACACCACATCCACACCACAGATATCCAAGCCTATCATTTCAGCCGCTGCAACGGCTGATGCTGCCAGTTCCGGATGAACATCATCGGTAACATCAGTCGCAGTTCCACCCGTACTCAAATTAGCATTGTTACGCAAAATGACTCGCTCACCTTTAGATGGAACGGATTCTGCAGTAAAGTTTTGTGCGGCTAAACTCGCCATAGCAATATCATCAATACGAATCTTGGTTAAAGAAGTTGCATGTCCTGTACCACGCCGTGGATCGCTATTGATCTGCTCAACCAATTCTAGAATCGTGTGTACGCCATCACCAATTACCAACGGTGGCTCGCGCCTAGCTGCCGCCACCAGTTTATTGCCAACAACCAATAATCGGAAATCACTACCTGGCAAGAATCGTTCAACGAGCACTTCTTCACTAATCGCCGCAGCGGCATTATATGCAGCATTCAACTGCTCACGCGTCGTGATATTCACTGTAACGCCCTTGCCCTGATTACCATCTTTAGGCTTCACCACCACAGGACCAGCAATTTCAGTCATGGCTAACCAAGCATCTTCAACATCGGTCACTTCCCGTCCATTCGGCACGGGAACGCCAGCTGCATCTAGCAACCGCTTAGTCAGTTCTTTATCCTGCGCAATTGATTCTGCAATTGCACTGCTGCGATCTGTTTCAGCCGCTTGAATGCGGCGTTGCTTACTACCCCAGCCAAACTGCACCAAACTACCTTCTGTAAGACGCCTAAATGGCACACCACGCGCTATAGCCGCATCTACAATCGCCCCTGTACTAGGCCCTAGACGTACGTCTTCATCCAAATCTTTTATTTGTAGCAAGGCAGCATTTAAATCAAAAGAAGAATTAACCACAGCAGCATCACACAATGCCTGCGCTAGCTTAAGCGCCAACCTACCAACATCTTCTTCACTGTATTCAAACACCACCTGATACACGCCAGATTCTACAGTGGCTGTGGTGCGACTAAATGTCACCTGACAGCCCGACTGCGCCTGCAACGCAAGCGCTGCCACCTCCAAAACGTGCGCCATAGAAACGGCTTCCGTATGGCCAGTTAATTGCAAGGCACCAATGGCTGGGAACAACGCACGTAACCTTGATTCGAAACCATCAATATTGGCAATACAGTTCTCATCGCCTGTACAAGTAACAATCGCCTCAATAGAGGTATGCCGACTCCACAAATTTGGGCCGCGCAAAGCGCGAACTCTTGATACTTCCATTAAACAGTTTTCCTTGTTTTTGCTAACACGCCATCAAAAAACATCAGAGCTACATCTATCAAATTACTAAACCAATCCATCAACACGCTTCACAGCAAAAGTCTCAACACCTGCACGAATTAGCGCAGGAGAAACCCCCAATGCCCATACCGCACCCATCGCGGCTAAAACGTCATCAAGTTGGGCGCCTTTAGTATCTGCGCCTAAAAGTGGAATGGCCGTTAGCTTTGTTATCATTACTTGCTGAGTTCCAGTGACAAATACAATCTCGTCTGCGTTCAGCACTACGGCTCGCCCACCTTGCTCCAAATGCTCTACAACAATCGACTGCTGTGCATCACGGGTAAAGAAAATCACCTCGCCATCACACAATTCTGCCATCTGTGCCACTAGCGCATCATCGGCATTCAATACCGCCACACCGTGACCAAGCACTACATCAACCTGCGTACGCATAACGTTATAAACCTGCTCAGGGGTTTCAATATAGCAATCACCAAAATGCTGCTCTGGTTGAATATTAGTCACAACCCCCACCTGACAGCGGTCATAACCCAAGCCCTCAGTCAAAATGGTAGCAACGCTATTCTCAACAACAGCCGCATCTACACTCCTGTTCATGAGCACTTTTTGCGCAGACTTCCAATTAGCACAATCACGTTTTTCAACCAAACGCTGATCAAAATACAGCCCTTCACTGCAAGCCAAACCTACATATAAGCCATTTAAGTGCAACAATCTTGCCACGATTTTTGCCACCAAAGTTTTACCTGTAGTACCAGAAACTCCAACAACGGGAATTCGCCCATTATCACTTTCAGCAAATAAACTATCTACAATTGCCTTACCTACTGGGCGCGGCTGACCTTCTGCCGGTTTAAGGTGCATAAGCAACCCTGGCCCTGCATTAACCTCAACAATAGCTCCACGCTGAGCATCCAGTGGCTGAGAAATATCTTCAGCCACCATATCAATACCAGCAATATCTAATCCCACAATGCGCGCCGCCAACGTAGCAACAGCAGCAACTTCAGGATGCACGAGATCAGTCACATCAAAAGCCACGTTACCATTGCGCTGCACTACTATTGACGTGCCTTTTGGCAGTATTGATTCAGCCGTAAAGCCTTGCCGCTCAAGCTCAAACCTTACGGCAGGATTTTTATCAATCGAAAGCACGTCTAAAGGAAACTCTTCTGCCTCACCTCGCCGTGGATCGCTATTAATTTGGCTGTCAATTAATTGACGAATGCTTGATGCCCCATCTCCGATTACAGAAATGGATTCACCTCTCACTGCCGCAGCCAATTTACCGCCCACTACAAGTAAGCGATGTTCATTGCCACGCACATATCGCTCAACCAGCACCTCACTACCTTCTGCATCGGCAAGTTTGTAAGCTGCCTCAACCTCTGCCCGCGTCATCAACTCCATTGATACACCACGTCCGTGATTGCCATCTGTAGGCTTTACCACTACTGGCAAACCGATATCTTCTGCAGCATCCCAAGCATCTTCTGGAGAGTCAACAACGCGACCCTCTGGCACAGGCACACCACACGACTGCAATAAACTTTTAGTTAAATCTTTATCTCGAGAAACGCCTTCAGCGATCGCACTGGTTCTATCCGTTTCAGCCGTCCACACACGATGCTGACGAGCTCCGTAACCGAGTTGCACTAAATTACCATCGGTCAATCGTATAGAGGGGATTTGTCTTTCGGTGGCCGCATCAACAATACAAGCAGTGCTCGGCCCTAAACAAAGGGAATCGACCATATCACGCAATTTCGCAATGGTAGCTGGCACATCGAAAGGTTTGTCTTCAATCGCAGCCATCACTAAATCACGGCCGGCAGAAAATGCGGCGCGACTGACTTGTTCATTGCGGGAGCGCACCACGACCTTATACACCCCACGAATATTTGTACTACGCGCTTTGCCAAAACCACCTTGCATACCCGCCAAACTTTGCAACTCTAGCGTTACATGCTCAAGAATATGGCCAGGCCAGGTACCTTCACGCAAACGCTCTAAAAATCCACCGCGCTCACCAATACCACAGCGATGCTCAGCCAATGAGGGCAGCCATTCAGTTAAGCGTTCATAAAAACCAGGAATGGTATTCGAAGGAGAATCCTCTAATACACCTATATCAAGCCAGACTTCCAATACAGGCCGATATGTCCAAATATTCGGCCCACGCAAAGGTAAAAATTTTAGAAATTCCATCAATCTGCCTAAATATTAAATCCTAATAAATACAAAATGACTCAGCTAGGGAACGCCAACGATTTGCAATCGACCTAGGTTGACCTGCATATTGAACAACATAAATTTAATTCAAGAAACGGCTGCAAGTGTTTATCAGCCTTATCGATTGTAGTACACTCAGCCGCTGTGAACAACAATACTACCCCCACAAACTTAAACAACAAGGTGCTACCTAGCACTTGGCAATCTATTGTAGACAATCAATTAAAACTGGCTAGTACCGAAGAAATTCGGGCATGGCTAGAAATTGACCTCGACGAACATCTTCGTTTTAGAAAACAGTTACTGATTATTACCAATCAGCGTTTGCTACATATTAATGACAGTAAAAAAACTCTTGCAGAATATGCTTACCGCACAGGGCTGTCATGTCAGCGCCATGACCATGCCGGCGTTGGTAAAATAGAATTATTCGACCATTCATCCGCTAATGGTGAAGTTAGACTGGCCGTTTGGCAGTACACACTTGCCCATGATGTTGCCTCCGCTCGCTTTATCAAGCAGTTTGAACAACAACTCACTTCTGCACTCACAGGAGAGGTAATCCAAGCTGAAGCGGACTCACTTTGTCCAAAATGCCAAACACCGATTACTGCCGACGAAGATGAATGTCCGCAATGCAGTAGCACCATAGACGCGCCACCATCCACATGGACGCTATTTCGTTTATGGCGATTTGCCAAACCTTATCAATGGCAACTACTCGCTGGCTTTATCTTAATGTTGGCCTCTACTGCCGCCACACTAGTACCACCCTACCTGACTATTCCACTCATGGATAAGGTGTTAATTCCTTACCAAAACGGCACCCCTATTGACTCTAACTTAGTGGGATTACTGCTTATTGGATTATTCGGCTCTGCGCTTCTGGCATGGGGATTAGGCTGGGCCAAAACCTATATATTGGCTCTAGTCAGCGAGCGGATTGGCGCAGATTTACGTACAATTACCTACGAACATTTACTCAAACTCTCACTTGAGTATTTCGGTGGCAAACGCACTGGTGACCTGATGGCCCGAATCGGCTCTGAGTCTGATCGCATCTGTGTATTTTTATCACTTCACTTGCTAGATTTTGCAACCGACGTACTGATGATTGTCATGACCGCGACAATCCTCATTTCCATTAACGCCAAACTTGCACTTGTAACGCTACTGCCACTGCCATTCATTGCATGGATGATTCACATAGTGAGAGACAAACTACGTACAGGTTTTGAAAAAATTGACCGCGTTTGGTCACAAGTAAGTAACGTATTAGCCGACACCATCCCTGGCATTCGCGTAGTTAAAGCCTTTGCGCAAGAACAACGTGAGTCAACACGTTTTCGCGAAGCTAATCAACACAACTTAGCCGTTAATGACCGCATCAATAAAATTTGGTCACTCTTTTCCCCTAGCGTCACACTGCTGACTGAAGTTGGCCTGCTCATGGTTTGGGCTTTTGGTATCTGGCAAGTCTCACACAACGAAATCAGCGTTGGTGTACTCACAGCCTTTCTAGCGTATATCAGCCGCTTTTATACTCGTTTGGACTCTATGAGCCGCATCGTATCTGTGACACAAAAAGCGGCATCTGGCGCAAAACGCATCTTTGACATACTTGACCATGTTTCTAGCGTACCAGAACCAAGCAACCCTATACATTTAGATCAAGTCAGTGGAAAAATTGAAATTCGTAACGCTGGCTTCCGTTATGGCAATCGTGCGGTCATTAAAGATATCAGCCTAACCATTGAACCAGGTGAAATGGTTGGATTAGTAGGCCATAGCGGCTCTGGAAAAAGCACATTAGTCAACCTGATGTGCCGCTTCTACGATGTTTCCGCAGGCTCAATCAGTTTAGACGGGGTTAACATTCGTTCTCTGCCCATCTCTGAATATCGACGTAATATTGGTTTAGTACTACAAGAACCATTCTTATTCTTTGGTAGCATTGCTGAAAACATCGCCTATGGTATGCCAAATGCAACAAGGGCCGAAATCGTTGCAGCTGCACGCGCAGCACATGCGCATGAGTTTATCCTACGTTTGCCACACGGCTATGACTCCCTCGTTGGCGAACGTGGCCATGGACTGTCAGGCGGAGAGCGTCAACGCATTTCAATCGCTCGCGCGCTATTAATTAATCCACCTATTCTGATACTGGATGAAGCAACCGCATCAGTGGACACAGAAACTGAAAAAGAAATTCAAAAAGCCCTAGACAATCTAGTACATGGCCGCACCACAATTGCCATTGCACATCGACTTTCCACACTACATAAAGCCAATCGATTAGTGGTACTGGATCAGGGGCAGATTGTTGAGGTAGGCAACCATGATGACTTAATGGCACGCGAAGGGGCTTATTTCCGCCTATATCAAGCACAAGCACGCAATGTAGATACTGATTTAGACGAAGAAGCAGAGTAATCACATATGACCAACTTCACGCTCAATCGAAATCTTGCAGGTCGACTGCAACTCACGACTAATGACGGCAATATTCATGATGGCGTTAATCTCGTACGCGCATTTCCAATAGCTGCGCCTGAAGAAGGTTTATCGATAGTAGGTCGTGATGGACACGAGCTGGCATGGATACCACTATTAAATGAATTAAATTCGGGGCTACGCACACTGATTGAAGAGGAGCTGGCACAGCGCGAATTTATGCCAGAAATTCAATGTATCAGCCGCGTATCAAGCTTTGCCACACCAAGCACGTGGCAGCTCAAAACAAACCGTGGCGACTGTGAACTCATACTAAAAGCAGAAGACCACATACGCAGACTGACACACAACAGCCTGCTGATTACTGATGCGCATGGCATTAATTTTATGATTAACAATATCGATCAATTAGATAAACATAGCCGCAAACTACTCGATCGATTTTTATAATGCACTAGAATGTCAGAAACTGACAAATATTTTCAATTTCATTACTTTTAAGGGGTTTTAATATGTTTCCAGAGTATCGCGATTTAATCACGCAACTTAAACATTCAGATATGCACTTCACGCGCTTGTTTGATCGCCATAATGAAATTGATCAGAAAGTAAAAAACATCGAATCAAACATTGAACATGCCACTGATCTTGACGTTGAAAAGTTAAAAAAAGAAAAACTACATCTTAAAGATGAAATTTATGCAATTTTAACAAAGGCTAGCAAAGCCTAATCAGCACCCATGAAAAACCTCTACCGCAATTTGATTCTAATTCATGCGGTAGCATTTTTCATGCTTGCAATAACTTGGCTTTGCGGGCAAGCCATTAAAGCAGAATCAGGTTCACCACTTGTAGCGCTTTACTACGTGCTTCATATCTTCCCTGGTAGCATTATTTTTCTGCTGATTTTATTCGAGTGGATAATCAGAAATCAGGGAAAGCTTACCCTCCCAACCGACATGCCGCGTTACGAATGGATTAACAGAAAGTTACATCGAGCCTACTATCTTATTCTGTTAGCACTACCACCAACTGGAATTATGGTATTTTTTGACTTTATTGCTAGTCGCCCTTTTTATCAGTTACATAACGCGCTATTTATACTATTGCTGGCCTTAATAGGAATTAACTTAGCCAGCATGGCAGTCGGGAAGTTAAGAAGCTAAGGCTTTTAATCTCAGATGTATTATCCTAAATATATATTGATTCAATATAAAACTAGGTGACACTTGATGATTACTAAGGCAGATTTAAGCTGATATACTCAATTTTGCTCTAAAGTTAAATCCAACAACACTTAGGATTTTCGCAGCACCTCACCCATTCACTATGCAAAAAAGTAATTTCATCCTTGTGTTACTTACTGTATTTAGCCTATCAGCCCAAGCTGCGGTGAACGATGTGTTTCCTTCAGACTACATTGCACTACCTGATGGCTCACTCAATCTTACTTATTACCTATCGCACCGAGAGCAAGATGGTCCCTACAAACATGGTCACAAATTATTTGATGGGCGACTAAATACCGATCTTGCTGCGATAAGAATTAGTCATCACCATCAAATTGGCAATGACTACACTTTTGCGCCTATCGCTGTTTTATCATGGGCAAACAGTGAGTCATCTGATGGAGTGCTATCTAAATTAATTGGTGAAAGAGCCTCTGGTTTAGCTGACCTTAGGCTTGGTGGTTCATTTTGGATTCATCAAGATCGAAAGAATCAGCAGTTTGCAGCCATTAGTATGATTGCTAGTCTGCCAACTGGAAGCTATCAGCAAGACCGTATTTTGAATATAGGTGAAAATCGCTGGAAATGGACGCTAGGCGGCGGTTTAATTTGGCCGCTAGGCGATCGCTGGTTGATTGATGCAATCCCAGAGGTGACTTGGTATGGGGACAATAACGATTACAAAGGTAATCGTAAATTAGAACAAGATGTATCTACCGCACTAACTGGCTACTTGCGGTTTCTGATCACGCCACAATTTCAGCTGATAACAGGCGCTCAGATTAACCGAGGAGGTGCCACCAAAATTAATTAAGTCGATCAAAACAATGCGCCAAATAATACTCGGCTAAGTCTTGGCTTGCTCTATCTCACTCCAGAAAAACAGCAATGGCAGC
>CAYQZK010000066.1:0-10579 GCA_964422015.1 uncultured Methylotenera sp. | reverse complement strand
CATGGTTAACGCGCAGAATAATGCCATTTGCATCTGTAACGAGTATGCCTTCTTGAGAGTCAAAAGCAGTGGCAGCAATACGTAGTTCATTTTCAGCTAGCTTGCGTTGCGTAATGTTGCGTGCAATGCCGAGTACGCCAATGATTGAGCCGTCTTGATTGCGAAGAGGCGTTTTGATGATTTCGAACAAGCCCTTGCAGCTACCGTCAGCAAAAGTTAACCATTCTTCATTGACGCTGTCTTTATTGGCGAGCATGGCTTTTCGGTCATTTTCGCGGAAGAAGTCAGCGAGATTTTTATCCACAAAATCATAGTCAGTTTTACCGAGAATTTCAGACTCTTTAGCGCCAAAAAACTTTTCAAACATCGGGTTGCAGGCAAGGTAAACACCGTGTTCATTTTTTAGCCATATCAGGTCAGGAATGGTCTGTACGAGAGTGCGTAACTGGGCCTCACTGTCTTTTAATCTGTCTTCGCGTTGCGTTAAGGTTGCTAGCAGCTGGTTAAAGCCAATAATGAGTTGGTCTGTTTCTCGCTGACCAGATATGGGTAAAGGCTCTGCACGCTGATTTTTTTTGCTAAGAGCGCTTAGTATTTTTACTGTTTTTACCAAAGGTGAAAGTTGGCGTCTTAATATCCACCAAGTGAGTCCAGCCGTAAGCAGAGTTAGAATTGCTGCGGCTATGAGCATGCGTTTTTGCGTGGATTGTATAGAGGCAAAAGCTTCTGAAGTGGGCATTGATGCCGTTAGATACCAATTAGCAATAGGAATGTCTTTCGTAGCACAAAATACCTCTTCTCCTGCTGCATTGGTGTAAATTTCGAAGTCATCATTGATTGTATTCGCATGGTTAATGGTGTGCCCTTTAACTTTTTGCATAATCAGGCTTTTGTCGTAAGCCGTAATAATCAGTTGCTGATTTTTTTCTACCAAATAATGGCCACCTGTTTTCCCGTAGCGATGGTCAACTATTCCGCTTAAAAAATTAGGTTTACTTAAATCAATGACACCCACTAAGGCGCCAGCTATTTTGTTTTCTTGGTTACGAATAGGTGTGGCGATAGAAACAACAGGTGAGTTTAGTGCTTTGCCAATTACAACATCACTGATTTTTGATTTTCCCTCTAACAGTGCGCTTTTTATATGGTTCCTGTACATATAGTTAGTGCCGACTCGATTAGCAGAAACAGGTATGGATGCGGTTGCTACACCATCTGTTGATGTGGTGAAAACGCCACCGTTAAACATAAGTTTAAGAATAGGGCGATCTTCTAAAAATGCTTGTAAAGATTCTGCATTATCTAAAGTGGACGGTTTGATGATGGCAGCAATGGATGCAAGTGCTTCTATTCGCTCAGCCAACTCTTGGTTGATATTTTCTGCTAGCAGGCGGGTGCTGGCGAGCTGTTGCTCGCCAAGTTGTTGTTGCATATTTTGGCGTAGTGCCAAGCTGGCATAAAAAACCAAAGACCACGTTGAAATTACAAAAATGATTACCGCTAATAGTGTAACTTTGGTTTTGATGGATGCTTTATGCAGAGTTTTAAACATTGTGCGTTTACAAGATTAGTCATGTTCAGGTAATGGCTGATATATTACTTCACAACTTAGCCTCTGTGTTTTTCGATAGGCGGAATTTAGAGCTTTTTGCTGAAAACTTTAGACTTTCTTTGGAAGTTATATAGCTTTTGTTTTTCTGCAGGCAGTTTCTCTACGCTTTGCTCAGTAAAGCCGCGTTCCAAAAACCAGTGCTCAGTCCGAGTGGTGAGGCAAAATAGGCTCTTAAAGCCTTGTTCTCTGGCTTGATTTGAGCAGTAATCAAACAGTTTGTCACCGCGCCCGCCGCCTCTGTATGCAGGATCAATCGCTAGGCAGGCAAACTCGGCAGTTTTTTCTGCGTCAAATGGGTACAAGGCGGCGCAACCGATAATGCGGTTATCGTGCTCCATAATGTAGAAGTGGTTGATTTCCATTTCAATATGTTCGCGGCCGCGTCTCACCAAAAAGCCTTCGGCTTCTAGCGGTTCGATGAGTTTGAGTATGCCGCCAACATCGTCAATATTGGCTTGACGCATTTTTTCTAGGCTGAGTTCCGTCACCATAGTACCTATACCATCAAGCGTAAATAGCTCTTGAATAATGGCGCCATCAATGTGCCGCGATATTAAATGCGTCCGCGCTACACCGTGTTCACAAGCTCTTACTGCTGCGGGTAAGTAGTAATTAACATCTTCAGAAATGTTGATGGCTTGTTCGTTATTTGAGATGTTGCGTAGTAGGTTTTTGGCTTTTTCTGCCGTCATTTCGCGCAATAGTTCTCCGCGTAAGTTGTGCACGCCTTCGGAGTCCATAAGGAAAATCAGTTTATCTGCATCTAGGGCAATGGCTGCGCTTACAGCAACATCTTCTAAACTTAAATTAAAAGCTTCGCCTGTGGGCGAGTAGCCTAAGGGCGATAGCATGACTAGCTCGTTATCATCTAAACGTTTTTGTATGCCAACAGCATCTATTCTGCGCACTTCACCTGTGTGCTGCAGGTCAACACCGTCACGCACGCCTAAAGGTTTTGCAATAACAAAGTTGCCGCTCGCCACGCGAATGTCTGAGCCTGCCATAGGTGAGTTAACTAAGCCCATAGAAAGTAAGGCCTCAATCTCTACGCGGATTGCACCATTGGCTTCTTTCACAGCTTCCATGGCAGCGTCGTCGGTAACGCGCACGCCATTGATAAATTTTGGAGTGAGTTTGTCGCGCCGTAAACGTTGCTCAATCTGTGGGCGTGCGCCGTGAACTAAAACTAAACGCACCTCTAAGCTGGCAAGCAGGTTTAAATCGTGCGAGAGGGCAATAAATTGTTTTTCATCAACCACTTCACCACCAAAAGCGATGACAAAAGTGCGCCCACCAAAAGCATGGATGTAAGGTGTTGCAGAGCGGAACCATTGCACAAAGTCTTTGGCATTGGCGCTTGGTTTGGCGTTTGTTTGAGTGAGTGATGCAATGTAAGGTTGTCGTTGCTCCTGGGTGCTGAGCTTGGTTTGCGGAGCATCACTTTGGGTGTACAGGTAGGCTGGTGTGCAGTTTAAAGCCTCTGCAATTTTGCGTAGCAAAGTTTCAGAAATACCTAGTTCGCCACGTTCTATGCGCGATAAATTGCCTGCATCTGCACCAGTCAGATGGGCTAATTTTTGCAGTGTAATATTGAGCGACTTGCGCCTAGAGCGTATACATAAACCGAGTGACATTGGATTGACCCGCCAAATAAATGTAATTTATACAAATATTAATACAAAATATGTTAAATGTACAAATTTATTTTATATTCTTGGGCGGTGACTCTTAAGTGAGGTTAAAAATCACCCCATAATGTTTGCATGGCAGAGATGGCGGCAAGAGCGGCAGTTTCTGTGCGTAAAATTCTTGGGCCGAGTTGAACGCCTTGAAAGCCATATGTTTTGGCTAAAGCAATTTCTTCATCGGTTAGCCCACCCTCAGCGCCAATGAGTAAATAAATGTTGCCGCGCGGTTTGGTGATGACGTGTAAGTTTTGCTGAGCTGTTGGGTCTAAAGTGATTTTGCAGGCATCCGGCTCAACTGTTTTTGCAAGATGGCTAAATAAATAGCTGTAATTCATGGGTGGGTAAACAGTTGGCACAAATGCGCGGCCAGATTGTTCGCAGGCTGAAATGGCTACATTTTGCCAATGTTCCGTACGTTTTTCTGCACGTTCTGCCGAGAGTTTGACTACGCTACGCTGACTGCTAATGGGTTGAATGGCAGTAACACCAAGTTCTACCGCTTTTTGAATGGTGAAGTCCATGCGGTCAGCGCTGGAGATGGCTTGAAGTAGGGTGATACGTAGCGGTGATTCATTTTCGATTTTTGTTGCGGCAGTAATTGTGGCTAATACAGCATTTTTCTTAATAGAGCTTAACTCGCAGGCGTAATCAAAGCCGTCGCCATTAAACACAATTGCACTATCGCCTACATTTAATCTTAAGGCACGGGTGGCATGTGCAGCAGCGTTTTCTGAGAGCTGAATAGATGCGCCGATAACGAGTGGGGTGTTGTTGTAAAAGCGAAGATTAGCCATGCGGTGAGTGTCTCTAATTTTGGTGCGAACAGTGATAATATCAACACCAACATTATAAGGAAAATAAAATGGTAAGCTTAAATCCTCCAGTGTGTAATTTTGGTCAACTAGCCCATGATTTTGATTTGTTGGGCGTAGACGGTAAGCGTTACACGCTTGCTAATAGTATGGGTAAAAATGGTTTGCTAGTCATGTTTATTTGCAATCACTGCCCTTATATTAAAGCTATTAAAACGCGCTTGGTGGCGGACTGCCGTGAATTGCTGACCTATGGCATCAACACGATTGCCATTCAGAGTAATGATACAAAAAACTATCCTGATGACTCATTTGAGCGTATGCAGGAAGAGGCTAAGCAATTCAACTTTTCGTTTCCCTATGTGTTAGATGATACGCAACAAGTAGCAAAAGCTTATGGCGCAGTTTGTACGCCCGACTTTTTTGGATTTAATGCCAATTTAGAGTTGCAATACCGCGGTCGATTTGATGCGGCTGGGCGTGGTGAGCCGCCACCAGATAACCCTAGAGATTTGTTTAATGCGATGAAGCTGATTGCCGTAACGGGTCAAGGGCCACGTGATCAGGTGGCGAGTATTGGTTGCAGTATTAAGTGGTTTGCTGAGTAAATCTATGAGCGAAAATACAAAGCTTAAGTGGGGCATTCTGGGTGCAGCTCGTGTTAATGAGCGTTTGTTGCCTGCCATTGTTGAAGCGTCTAATTCGGAATTAGTTGCCATTGCCAGTCGTCGTGCAGGAGCTGCAAAAGCGACTTTAGACAAATATGCACCTTGTCATTCTCAAGTGATTTGTTATGACGATTTGGATGGTTTAATTAATGACCCAAACGTAGAGGCTGTTTATTGCCCAATGGCGAATGAGGAGCATGCTGAGTGGGCGATTAAGGCAATTAAGGCGGGTAAGCATGTGCTGATAGAAAAGCCGATGGCAATTAGCTTGCGAGATATTGAAGCGATTGAACAGGCAGCTCACAAGGGCAATGTGAAAGTGATGGAAGGCTTTATGTATCGCTTTCATCCGCAACATGCCCGTGTGCAGGAGATTGTTGATTCTGGTCTTATTGGCGATGTGCTTTCTGTGCGCGCTTCGTTTTCATTTTTGATGAAACCGGCGCGTATGTACCGCATTAATCGCAGCATGGCCAATGGCGGTGGTGCGATGTGGGATATTGGTCCTTACGCAATGCATGCGCTGCGTTGGTGTTTTGGCAAGAATGGTGTGCCCGCTGAGCCTGTTTCAGTAGTTGCTCATGCTAAGTTGAATGAGCATGGTGCGGATATAGTAACCAGTGGCGTTTTGGATTTTGGCTTAGATGCAGAGGGTCGCGCACGTTTTGGACATTTTGATATCAGCTTTGAACGTAGCCGAAAATCAGAATACGAAATCATTGGCACCAAAGGCTGGGTGAAGTGCCATGCCGCATGGGTGTTTCAAAACGATGTGCCCGTCATAAGCTGGGCGGTAGAAGATGGCAAGTATGCCGAAGAGCGCTTTGCGCCTAGCAACCACTTTAATTTGGAAATCGAACATTTCAGCGATTGCGTGCTGAATAATAAGCCGCTACGGTTAACCTTGGCAGATGCAAAAGCAAATTGCACTGCCCTGAACGCCAGTATCCATGCGGCTATTGGCGGCATAAAGTAGATATTTAATAGGCTTGTTTTTTGAGTAGAGGCTTTAATTTTGGCCAGATATTATCCAGAATAAGCGGTTGTCCAAGTGCGTTAGGATGCAATCCATCTTCCTGAATGAGTGATGGTTTTGCCGCGATGTTTTCTAGCATAAATGGCACTAATGCTACTTCGTGTTGTTGGCTTAATTTAAGATAAGTCTGGCTGAATAAAGCGGTATATTTAGGGCCATAATTGGGCGGAATCTTCATCCCAACCAGTAGTATTTTTGCTTTAGATTTTTTGCCGAGCACAATCATATTGTTTAAGTTTTGCGACATGGATTGAATAGGTAGCCCGCGTAGCCCGTCATTTGCGCCAAGTTCCAAAATAATGATGCTTGGTTTAAATTTAGTGAGTGCTGTTGCGAATCTAGTGCTACCCCCACTGGTGGTTTCTCCACTGATGCTGGCGTTGACGACTGTATGGGGGTAGTGTTCGGCTGTGAGTTTTTTTTGTAGTAATGCGCCCCATCCTTGCGCTTGTGGTAAGCCGTAACTAGCAGATAGGCTGTCCCCGTAAATAAGGATTTTAGGGTTTTCTACTGCGGCGCAAACGGGTAATGCAACCAAACTTAAGCTGATGAGCCAAAGACTTAAACGTTTAACTGATAATAAAAAGTGAAAAAACATTGATGCAACCATCTCCTGTGATTCAAGCGCAAGCGCTTCAATATGATTTTGTTAGCCATGATAACCAAATTCATATTCTGCAAGGTCTAAATTTAAGTGTTTTTGCAGGTGAGCAAGTGGCCATTATTGGCAGCTCTGGTTCTGGAAAATCTACGCTACTGAGTTTGCTGGCAGGTTTGGATGTGCCAACCAGTGGCACAGTGCAAATTCAAAATAAACCGTTTAGTCTTTTGGATGAAGACGGCAGGGCGGCAGTGCGCTCGAATAGCATGGGTTTTGTTTTTCAGTCTTTTCAGTTATTGCCCTCACTGACTGCACTTGAGAATGTGATGTTGCCATTGCAATTAAAAAGCCATCCAGAGGCAAAGGCATTGAGCTTGCAAGCCTTGGATCAAGTAGGCTTGAGCGCCCGTGTATCGCATTACCCCAAGCAATTATCTGGTGGCGAGCAACAACGTGTTGCTATAGCGCGTGCATTTGCAACGCAACCGGCTATTTTGTTTGCGGATGAGCCCACCGGCAATTTGGATAGCGCGACGGGTCAAATGATCATTGAACTGCTGTTTGATATGAATCAGAAAGCAGGGACGACATTAGTGTTGGTCACACATGATATTCAATTGGCTAATCGCTGCCAGCGGCAATTAAAGTTGGCTAATGGCGTGTTGAACGAGCTGGTTGCGGTATGAGTTTGAATTTTAAGCTCGCTTTGGCGCAAACCCTGAGTTTGTGGCGAGCAGGCGCGTTGCGAGTATTGATGTTTGCCTTGGTGTTGGCCGTTGTGGCGATTACTGCGGTTGGCTTTTTTACCCAACGCGTGGAATCAGCGCTGAATCAGCAGGGCGGTTTGTTACTGGGTGGTGATATGGCTATTTTGTCGGATCACCCGATTGCCGATAGTTTTGAGCAAAGTGCTATCGCACAAGGTATTAGTAGTGTTAGTACTTTTGAATTTGCGAGTATGGTGGTATTTGGCGAGAGTAATCAGCTCGCGGAAATCAAAGCGGTAGGGCAGGGTTTTCCGTTGCGAGGCGATTTGACCGTAGGTCAAAGTGCGGGTGTCGCTGAGAGGGTAGTGAAAGCCGTTCCCAATGCCGGTGAAGTATGGCTGGAACCACGACTTGCTAACATATTGAATGCCAAAATCGGTGATGTGCTCGAGGTGGGCGAACGAAAGCTTATCGTGAGTGCAATGTTATTGCGAGAGCCTTCTCGTGGCGGCGATATGTTTGGCTTTGCGCCACGCTTAATGATGAATGCGGCAGATTTGCCCTCTACCAAGCTGATTCAATATGGTAGCCGAGTTAAATATCAGTTGCTTTTAGCTGCAAACCCGCAAAAGATTAATCAGTTTTATGCGGAAACTAAGCCGCTTTTGGGTCGCGGAGAAAAGATTCAGGATGTGCGCAATGCTCGCCCTGAGATTAAGTTGGCGTTAGATAAGGCGCAGCAATTCTTGGGTTTGTCTGCCATGGTAAGCGTCATTCTTGCGATGGTCGCTATGCTACTTTCCAGTATGCCTTACATTAAGCAAAGTCTAGATACGTTTGCCTTGATGCGCTGTTTTGGCGCTTCAAAAAATACGGTATTGCAGGTATTGGCGATACAAACCGTGTTGATTGCCTTTTTGAGTGCGTTGCTTGGTGTGGCAATCGGGTTCATCGTGCAATTGGGTTTGGCAAATTTGGTCGGGAGTTTGTTTTTAGAGGCTTTGCCACCGGTTTCTGTTACGCCCGTTTTTGTTGGGATGACTGCCAGCATTGCCATGATGTTTGCTGTGGTGTTGCCGCATGCGTGGCAAATGCGAAATTTAACGGCTATGAATATTTTGCGTAGAGAAACGCTGGTGCAACCACTTTCTGCGCAAGCTAAATTTTTACCTGCAGCCTTGGTGATGAGTGCCATGATTTTTTGGCAGGCGCATGATGTAAAACTGGCGTTCTCTACCATATGCGCCATATTGCTTCTATGTGTTGCTATTGCAGGTTTTTCTTATGTGTTAGTGGGATTTGTAAGTCGCTCGTTAAGCCTATCTCCTAATCGTCAGGTGGTGAATGATATTAAGATTGGCATGCTTGGGCTTAAGCGCAGGTTCGGTTTATCCACAGTGCAAATGATTGGATTTAGCATGGGCTTGATGGTGTTGATGCTATTGGCCTTGATTCGTGGTGATTTGATTCGTAATTGGCAAGACTCACTGCCTCCCGATGCGCCAAACCGTTTTGTGATTAATATTCAGCCTGCGCAAATTAAAGGTGTGGAGCAGTTTTTTAAACACCAACATATTGAAGAGGCGACTATATTTCCAATGGTGCGCGGGCGTTTGGTCAGTAAAAATGGCAAAGCACTAAACTCTGCTCAATGGGCGGATGATCGAGCCAAAAGGCTGGCCGAGAGGGAGTTTAATCTGTCTTGGGCTGAGCAAATGCAAAGTGACAATAAGTTGCTTTCAGGTCGATGGTGGACGCCGCAGGAGCATGGTAAACCTTATATTTCAATTGAGCAGGATTTAGCTAAAACTTTGGGTATTGGGTTGGGTGATACACTGACATTTGATGTTGCCGGCAGCCCATTAACACTGACTGTAACTAGCCTTAGAAAAGTAGACTGGGATACGATGCGGGCGAACTTCTTTGCAGTTACTCCGCCCGGTGTGCTGGATCACTACCCAGCGAGTTATATCAGTAGTTTTCATCTGCCAGTAGGGAGCGATAAGTCTTTAAACCAGTTGATACGCGATTACCCGAACTTTACGGTGATTGATATTGAGGCGCTAATGCAACAGGTACGCGGCATTATGCAAAAAATGAGCAGCACCATTCAATATGTGTTCGCTTTTAGTTTAATTGCGGGTGTTGCGGTACTTTATGCCGCGCTAGTGGCGACGCGGGAAGAGCGTGTGGCAGAGGCAACGTTATTGCGTGTATTTGGTGCCTCAAGGCGACAGGTAGGCATTGCCTATGTGGCTGAGTTTGCCTGCATAGGGCTAATAGCCGCATTTGTTGCAACTCTTGCTGCAAATGCTCTTGCCTATTATATGAGTGTGAATGTGTTAGAGATTCCCTTTCAGTTTAATGTGCCTTTAGCTATGAGCACGATGCTGATTTCGGCCGCGGTTATTCCACTGGCGGCTTGGTTCGGGTTACGTGGTTTTTTGAATGTGCCAGCTAGAAAGCTGTTGAACAGTATTTAACATGGTGTTGGTGCGTTTTTGTTATGGTTTTTAAATGATTTAATGGTGCTTTCTACATTCAAATTTGGGTGAAGCCCTTGCCGAAAAAGGCTAATTAAGCAATAATTTACCTCTTAGAGAAAAAGTAGTTAATTAAACTGACTTTTTAGGAATTCAATCAAGGTTTTATCTGATTTTCTATAAGACTTGCGTTTTACCAAAATCGTTAAACTTTTGGCAAGATCATTTTGTTAAGCCTCAATCGAATCATTAAAATTTTAAGTAATCATTAGGGAGAAAACTATGGCAACACGTAAAGACCTAGCCAACGCCATCCGTGCGTTATCTATGGATGCAGTGCAAAAAGCTAACTCTGGCCACCCAGGTGCGCCTATGGGTATGGCGGAAATCGCAGAAGAGCTTTGGAATCACCACTTAAGCCATAACCCGAAAAATCCAGAATGGTCAAATCGCGACCGTTTTGTTCTTTCTAATGGTCACGGTTCAATGTTGATCTATTCATTGCTACACCTTACGGGTTATGCATTGCCAATGGATGAATTAAAAACATTCCGTCAATTACATTCAAAATGTGCTGGTCACCCAGAATACGGTTACGCACCAGGCGTTGAAACAACAACTGGTCCATTGGGCCAAGGTATTGCAAACGGTGTTGGTTTTGCAATGGCTGAAAAATTATTAGCTGACCAATTCAACAAGCCAGGTCACGAAATCGTTGACCATAACACTTATGTGTTCCTTGGCGACGGTTGTATGATGGAAGGCGTTTCTCACGAAGCTTGTGCTTTAGCTGGTACTTGGGGCTTGGGCAAATTAACAGCATTCTGGGATGACAACGGTATCTCTATCGATGGTCATATTGAAGGTTGGTACACAGACGACACAGCAAAACGTTTTGAGTCATATGGCTGGCACGTTCAGTCAGTAGACGGTCATGACGTTGCTGCTATCGGCGCTGCAATTGCTGCAGCT
>CAYQZK010000065.1:9436-10811 GCA_964422015.1 uncultured Methylotenera sp. | reverse complement strand
TATGGGATTCAAAGTTTGCTGTGGTTTTTACTGTTAGTGCAAATGATCTTATTCTTACTTTCTTACACATTGCCAGACCCTAAAGTTGAGGCGCATGAGCATGACCACTTTTCAATTTGGCAGGTAGTTAAGCAGCCTAATGTGATTGCCTTGCTGGTGGGGTGCTCACTTATGGTGACTGCACATGGTGTGCTTTATAATTTTTATTCGATTTATTTGAGTGAGCATGGTTATAGCAAAGGTGTAATTGGTTTGTTGTGGTCGGTGGGTGTGGTTTGCGAAATAGGCATTTTCATGTTGATGCCTAAGTTGATGGCAAACTATAGTTTGAAAGCCATTTTGCAGATTAGCTTAATATTAGCGGTGATTCGGTTTAGCCTGATAGGCGTGGCGGCTGATCATATTGCTTGGTTGGTTTTGGCGCAGTGTATGCATGCAGCAACTTTTGGAAGTTTTCATGCTGCTTCAGTTGAGGTGATTACACGGTTTTTTAATGGGCGTCATCAAGCGAAAGGACAGGCTATTTACAATAGTGTTGCTTATGGAATTGGCGGAACGGTTGGCGGTGTTGCTGGTGGGTATGCTTTACAGTATTTAGGTGGGCAGCAAACATTTATATTGGCGGCAGTATTTCCATTGCTTGGTTTATTGGTCATTGGTTTTGGCTTAAATTTGAAGAATGATAATCAAAGTTTAAAAGGGATGTTTAGATGAATTTATATGCTGCGATATCCATGAAAATTCTCTTCATAGCTTGTGGTTTCTTTGTTACGAATACCTCTTTCGCTGACACGAAAGTCAATATCGTCGGGCTTTTTAATGGTAAAGCGGTATTGATTATTAATGATGGGAAACCTAAAACTTTGAGTGTAGGGCAGGTAAGTGATGGGGTTAAGTTACTTGCTGCAGATAGTAAAGTGGCTACTCTACAAATTGAAGGAAAAACCAAACAACTGGGCATGGGGCAGGCGGTATCTTTGGGTGATAGCTCTTCTGGCGCTAACCCTAGTGTGACGCTTTATGCTAATACTCAAGGGCATTTTGTTTCGGAGTGTCAGATTAATGGCGCTTCACTAAAATTCTTGCTGGATACTGGAGCCACAACCGTAGC
The DNA here is from genome assembly GCA_964422015.1 of uncultured Methylotenera sp. Classification (GTDB taxonomy): domain Bacteria; phylum Pseudomonadota; class Gammaproteobacteria; order Burkholderiales; family Methylophilaceae; genus Methylotenera. The sequence goes on along the minus strand of CAYQZK010000065.1, from coordinate 9,700 downwards.
TTTGAATAGTGGTGATGCCAAGTTTGCCAATATTGATTATAAGCGAGGTCAGCCTGTACAAATTTCAACTGCAAATGGCGTGGTGACAGCTTATCAAGTCACTCTTGCTAGCCTTAAGGTGGGGGCAATCACACTTAATCAGGTTGAGGCTAGTGTGTTGGAGGGCGGTTCACCATCCATTGTGTTGCTTGGGATGAGTGCGTTAAATCGTCTGGATATGAAACGTCAGGATATTGCGCTTACTTTGACTAAAAAGTATTAGTG
>CAYQZK010000065.1:0-9336 GCA_964422015.1 uncultured Methylotenera sp. | reverse complement strand
ATCGCTTGTCGTTTTCAATCAAGGCGTAAGCGGAATGGTTGTGAATCGATTCGAAATTCTCACTTTCCACGATATAAGCCACGATGCGTTTTTCAGCATCAAGTTGAGCAGCAACGTCGCGTACCATGTCTTCAACGAATTTTGGGTTGTCGTAAGCGCGTTCAGTAACATATTTTTCATCAGGGCGTTTAAGTAGGCCATAAAGCTCACAAGAGGCTTGTTTTTCCACTAAATTAATAATGTCCTCAATCCAAATGAAATCATTGATAACAGCGGTAACTGTGACGTGTGAGCGTTGGTTGTGCGCGCCGTAGTTCGAGATTTTTTTGCTGCAAGGGCAAAGACTAGTCACTGGAACTAATACTTTAACGGTGATTTCAAATTTGTCTTTGGTAATTGCGCCAATAAAAGTCACTTCGTAATCAAGTAAGCTTTTAACCCCTGAGATTGGAGCAGATTTGTTTACAAAGTAAGGAAATGTCATTTCAACATGACCAGACTCTGCTTCTAGGCGTTTTACCATTTCGCGCAGAATCGTTTCAAATGACTCCACAGAAATGGCATGTTCATTCATGTTGAGAATCTCAACAAAGCGGGACATGTGTGTGCCCTTAAATTGCTGCGGCAAGTGTACGTACATGTTGAACATGGCAACGGTATGCTGCTCACCGCCAGATTTGTCCTTCACGATGATAGGGTGACGTATGGCTTTAATGCCGACCTTATCAATGGCAAGGTGACGGGTATCTACAGTGTTTTGTACATCTTCAATAGGTGTAGCGTTTGTGGCTTGATTCATTTTAATTCCAGTTCAGCAGTTTGATGCATAATTGTTGAGTATAACACTAGGTTAATCTGCGCTCAATTGCGGCTACGATACCCACATCGTCTAGACCGCATTCAGTGAGCATGGTTTCATGGTTGCCATGTTCAATAAAATGATCGGGCAAGCCTAAGCATAAAACGGGTGTGGTAATGTTCAGAGCCTGCATGGCTTCCATTACTGCTGCACCTGCGCCGCCCATAACCGCATTTTCTTCAATTGTGACCAATAGGTCATGGTTCTGAGCGAGCTCGGCAATGAGTGCGGTATCTAATGGTTTGATAAAGCGCATATTGGCGACACTTGCATCAAGTTTTTCAGCTGCCTTTAGTGCAGGTGATAGCATGGAACCAAAAGCTAATAAGGCTATTCTTTGGCCTTGACGTGCGATTGTTCCCTTGCCAATTTCTATGGCTTGCATGCTATGTTGAATTTCTGCACCTGTGCCGCTGCCGCGTGGATAGCGTACTGCAGCAAGGCCATTATGATTGAACCCGGTGTAAAGCATTTGTCGGCATTCGTTTTCGTCACTTGGTGACATGACTACAATATTGGGAATGCATCTTAAAAAACTTAAGTCAAAGCTACCTGCGTGTGTAGGGCCATCCGCACCGACTAAACCTGCGCGATCAATGGCGAGTAATACTGGTAGATTTTGCAGGGCGATGTCGTGTATAAGCTGATCGTAAGCGCGTTGCAAGAATGAACTGTAAATGGCGACTACAGGTTTTAATCCATCGCATGCCATACCAGCAGCAAAAGTGAGCGCATGCTGTTCTGCAATACCAACATCAAAATAGCGATCTGGGTAGGTGTGTGCAAATGCATTCAGGCCAGATCCATCACACATTGCGGGCGTAATGCCAACCAAGCGGGAGTCTATGGCTGCCATATCGACCAGCCAGTCACCGAATACTTCGGTATAAGTCTTTGCTGATTTTGCGGTGATGGCATCGCCATTACTAGGATCAAATTTACCAACGCCATGAAATTTATTCGGGTTGTCTTCAGCGGGTTCAAACCCTTTGCCCTTTTGCGTCACAATATGCAAAAACTGTGGCCCGCTAAGTTGCTTAATATTGCTTAAGGTGTCAATAAGGGTATCTAAATCATGCCCATCAATCGGGCCAATGTAGTTAAATCCAAACTCTTCAAATAAGGTGCCAGGCATGACCATGCCCTTGACATGCTCTTCAGCACGCTTAGCAAACTCCATCATAGGAGGAGGCATTGCTGAAAGTACTTTTTTTCCTGAGGAGCGGACCTTGTTGTAAAAGCGGCTCGATAGTAATTTTGTTAAATATTTATTCAGTGCGCCCACATTATTGGAAATGCTCATGTCGTTGTCATTAAGTATGACTAATATATTGGCATCCATATCGCCTGCATTGTTTAAGGCTTCAAATGCCATGCCTGCAGTCATCGCCCCATCACCAATAATGGCTACTGCACGTCTATCCAAGCCGGCTTTCTGTGCGGCGACAGCCATACCTAGTGCGGCAGAAATTGAAGTGCTTGAATGGCCTGTGCCAAAAGTGTCATATTCACTTTCACTGCGGCGTGGAAAGCCAGCAATACCCTGCGGTTTACGCAGGGATTCCATTTGTTCTCGGCGGCATGTCAGAATTTTGTGGGGATAGGTTTGATGGCCTACGTCCCAAACCAATCTGTCATCCGGGGTGTTAAACACGTAATGCAATGCAATGGTTAGCTCAATAACCCCTAAATTTGAAGCTAAATGCCCGCCAGTTTTAGCAACGCTTTCAATTAGGAAGCGACGCAACTCTTGTGCTAGTTGGTCAAGCTGTTTGCGCTCCAATAAACGGAGCTGTTGAGGAAAATCTATGCTATCAAGTAATGGTGTTGTCATCTGATTAGCCATTAAAAGCTGCGCTTCATAATAAAATCAGCGAGCTCTCGCAAATGACGTGCTTGATCACCAAACGGAGTGAGTGCCGCGATGGCGTCATCGTAAAGTTGTTGCGCAAGGTGTTTAGCCTGAGTTAACCCCAAGATAGTAACGTAAGTAGGTTTGTTGCTATCGGCATCTTTGCCTGCGGTTTTTCCAAGTGTTGTGGTGTCCGCTTCCACATCAAGAATGTCGTCCACCACCTGAAAGGCAAGGCCTATGCAAGACGCATATTCTTTAATTGCAGTAATTTTGTCATTGGAGCTACCAGTTGCACCTAAAATAACAGCCGCCTGAATAAGTGCGCCTGTTTTTAAGCAATGCATTTTTTCCAGCTCTGCCTGTGTTAACGTTTTGCCTATAGACTCTAAATCAATCGCTTGCCCACCAGCCATGCCAGTAGAGCCAGCAGCTTTAGCTAAAATACTTATCATGCCAACTTGTAGCTCGGGTTGTTTTACTAATTGGGGTTGTGACAGCACATCAAAAGCCAAACTTTGCAATGCATCTCCAACCAGTAGTGCAGTCGCGTCATCATACTGTTTATGGCAACTGGGCTTGCCGCGGCGCAAGTCATCGTCATCCATGCATGGCATGTCATCATGAACTAAAGAGTAAGCGTGTATGAGTTCAACTGAGCAAGCAGCGGCGTCAGCAATTTTAGCTTCTGTTTGGCATAATTCTGCCGCAGCGTAACAAAGCAATGCGCGTACACGCTTGCCACCTTCCATTGCACTGTAACGCATGGCACTGTGTAATTTTTGTGGTGCAGTTTGGCTTGATGGTAAGGTTGAGTCGAGTAGCTTTTCGATATGCGCTTGCTTGGCTTTTGTCCAAGCAGAAAAACTGTTTAATGCAGTATACGTCATCTGATATTTAGTCTTCTTGTGACGGTAAGGGTGTTAAACGATTGTTGCTATTTAAAACTTGCACTTGTTGCTCGACATCGGCAAGTGATTTTTGGCAAGCCTGCAATAGAGCATTGCCTTGTTGATATGCAGCAAGCGATGCTTCCAGTGGCATTTGCCCAGATTCCATTTGGGCCACAATTGTTTCTAGTTCAGCAAAAGCATGCTCAAAACTTTGCTTCGATTCAGATTTGGCTGTGGTTTTTGGTTTGGATGCAGACATGGTAGTCATCGACAGTGGTGTAAGTCTCTATTCTATCAAATTATGTAGGCAAATTATGTGGGTAAATCCTATTGCAAAATCTGCAGGATAAAGTCTCGAATATCATTAATTTCTTCAGCGCAGACTGAATGTGCCATCTTGTACTCATGATATTCAACAGTGCAGCCATGTTTTTTTAGAACTTCAAGTGAAGCGTGGCAAGCCTCAAGGCTAATAATGTCATCGAAGGTGCCATGTGCTATGAACATGGGAGTGTTGGCATTTTTTGCTTCAATCTCTTCGGTAAGTGTGTGTTTTAGTGGTAGGTAAGTAGATAGTGCGAGCACGCCACCCAGTTTTTGCGGATAGCGTAACGCTGTATGCAAGGCGATTGCGCCACCTTGTGAAAAGCCAGCGAGCATAATGCGTTCACTGCGAACGCCTGCGTTAATTTCATTTTCTATTAAGGCGTTGATGTAGTTTTGACTCGACTTAATACCATTGGCATCTTCTTTACTAATCGGCGTCACGCCGTACACATCGTACCACGCCGGCATTATGTAGCCATTGTTGCGGGTCACAGCCATTTCTGGTGCGTGAGGCAAAATGAATTTGAGATTGGGAATATTGAGTTGCTGTAATAGTTGTTGTGCAACTGGCTCAAAATCGTAACCATCTGCACCTAGTCCGTGTAGCCAAATAATGCTTGCTTGCGGAGTATGATTAATGATATTGCTTATTACTAAGGGAGATTGGTAAGTCATGGCTGTAATTGATTGAATAATGTAGATTTTTGTTGTGAGATTGACGGTAACATTGCTTTGAAAGCTATGTAATATACGATATGCTGTTAAAAACTAATGAAATCATAGCATTGTATTAATTACACCAATTAAAATCTGATGAAAATAGTCAAAATCTTATCTCGTCATGGCTTACGCTTTTCTTTAAGCGTCATCATCATGTTGGTATTGATGCTCAACACTATTGGCGTGTTGACTTTAGCACCTGTCAGTCGCTTAGAAAACTTCGCCTATGATGTGCGTTTGAATATGATGATGCCTAGAGGGCAGGATGATCGCATTGTGATTATCGACATTGATGAAAAAAGTCTTAAAGAACAAGGGCATTGGCCATGGAGTCGTAATAAACTGGCCGCTTTAGTGGATAGATTGTTCGATGACTATCACATCAAGGTAATGGGGTTTGATGTGGTGTTTTCTGAGCGTGATGAAAGCTCAGGTCTTAAAAATTTAGAAGTGATTAAAAAGCAGTACTTTGCTAACGATGTAACATTTAAACAGGCCCTAGAAAAACTCAAGCCTAGCCTAGACTACGACCAAACATTTGCGGATAGTTTTGAAAACCGCAATATTGTACTCGGCTATATTTTCTTAAGTGATGAGCAGGCCAAAGAAGCTGGCACTTTGCCAAAGCCAGTATTTTCGGCAGTAAGTTTTGCTGAAGAAAATCTAGGCTTTATGACGGCTTCTGGGTTTGCAGCCAATTTAGAAGAAATGACTAAAGGTGCAAAAACCTCTGGGCACTTCAACTCTAGTCCCGATGCTGATGGAATTGTGCGTAAAGTTCCTATACTGTTCCAATATCATGAACAGCTTTATGAGGCGCTATCAGTGGCTGTTGCACGCGTTGCATTAAGTGATATTCAGAAAAGTGAAGTCAAGCTTGAGCCAGGCTATGGGTATGTTGCTGAAGAGCATGGGCAGCAATCGACGAATTTGGAATGGTTTCAGTTAGGTAGTCATCGTATTCCTATCGATGCTTCTGGCTCTTCACTGATTCCATATCGTGGTCCTCAAGGCAGCTTCCCTTATGTTTCAGCAACAGATGTGATTAATCACAAAGTCAACCCTAAGATCTTGGACAATAAAATTGTCTTATTAGGTACTACCGCTTTGGGACTAATGGATTTGCGTGCTACGCCAGTTCAGAGCGTTTATGCAGGGGTAGAGACACACGCAAACATGATTGCAGGGATTTTAGATAATAATATTAAAAGCAGTCCGGCGTACACTTTAGGTGCCGAATTCATTTTGCTTTTATTTATTGGTTTATTGCTGGCTTTTAGATTGCCCGTACTTAGTCCTCTAAAGGCAAGTTTGCTTACATTGATGACTTTGTTGGTGGTGGTCGCTTTGAATTTATATGCTTGGCAAAACGGTTTAGTGTTGCCACTTGCGCCTTTGTTGCTACTCATTGTTTTGGTTTACGTTGTGAATATGTCTTACGGATTTTTTGTGGAATCACGGAGTAAGAGGCAGTTGGCAGGATTGTTTGGTCAATATGTGCCACCAGAGCTTGTTGATGAAATGGCGCAAAATCCAGAAGCCATTAGTTTGGAAGGTGAAAGTCGTGAAATGACGGTTTTATTTTCAGACGTGCGAGGATTTACGACGATTTCTGAAGGGCTTGATCCAAAGCAACTAACACAGTTAATGAATGAATTTTTAACGCCAATGACGCAAATTATTCATCAAGGCCGTGGCACGATAGATAAGTATATGGGTGATGCCATTATGGCATTTTGGGGCGCGCCTTTAGCTGATGCTGACCATGCTAAAAATGCGTTGCACGCAGCGCTAGGGATGATTAAGGCTTTAGGGCAATTGCAGCAAGATTTTGCGGCAAAGGGTTGGCCACCAATTAACATCGGCGTAGGTTTGAACACAGGCTTGATGACGGTGGGAAACATGGGTTCAGAGTTCCGTATGGCCTATACTGTGATGGGAGATGCCGTTAATTTAGGCTCTCGCCTAGAGGGGTTAACTAAAAATTATGGCGTGCATATTATTGTAAGTGAGTTTACCAAGGCGAAAGTGCCGGATTTTGTTTATCGTGAGCTTGATATGGTCCGTGTGAAAGGTAAAGATAAGCCTGTGACTATTTATGAGCCGATTTGTGAAGAATCAGAGTTAGATTCGGTTACAAAAGCGCATTTGGCGAGTTATGATGATGCATTAAAACTTTATCGCCAGCAAAGTTGGGAGCTCGCTGAAGTGGCGTTTCTTAATTTGAAGAAAAATGAATCAGAGCGGTATGTGTACGATGTATATATGCAGAGAATTCAATACTTTAAGAATAATTCACCAGGTAGTGCTTGGGATGGTGTGTTTAATTTTGAAACAAAATAACTCAATCTAGAAAACGAGAGTTGTTCATATGCAAATAAAAATACTTGGATGTAGCGGCGGCATTGGTGGGGCGTTGCGCACGACCTCTATGCTTGTAGATGATGATGTATTAATCGACGCGGGAACGGGTGTTGGCGATTTGTCTATGGCAGAGCTGCTTAAGATAGATCATATTTTCATTACGCACTCACATTTGGATCACATTACTTCCATTCCGTTTTTAATTGATACTGTCATGGGTTTTCGTACTAAACCTATTACAGTGCACGCCACAAAAGAAACTTTAGAAACCTTGCGCACGCATATTTTTAATTGGGAAGTTTGGCCAGATTTCAGCATTATTCCAGATGTAACTTCACCGTTTTTACTTTATAACGAAGTGACTTTAGCTGAAACATTAGAGTTGAATGGTAGAAAATTTACGCCACTACCGGCTAATCATGTAGTTTCTGCGGTGGGTTATCATGTAGATAGTGGAGCAGCTAGCTTCGTGTTTACGGGGGATACTACGATTTGTGATCCACTATGGGTTGAGGTAAACAAGATTAAAAACCTTAAGTATCTTGTCATAGAAACAGCATTTAGCAATAGTGAGTTTGAGTTGGCACGATTGTCTAAGCACCTTTGTCCATCAATGTTAGTAGCGGAGTTGGATAAGTTAGATTTAGGCCAAATTGATGCTTCCATTGAAATTTACATTACGCACTTAAAACCTGGTGAAGGTGAAATGATTATGCAAGAAATTGCAGAAAGTCACTTAACGTTACCAGTGAAAGAACTTAAAAATCTACAAGTTTTCAGTTTTTAAAGATTTTATTCGCCACACCATGTTTACATATTCAAAGCTCTAGTGATGGTAAGCCCAGTCGCATCATTATTTGACCAGCTTGAACCTATGGATAAGCTTTCTGCAAGCCGCAAGCAGGAATTGGCATTGCTGTGCTTTATTGAGCAAGTAAATAAAGACATTGATCCGTTTCGAATGAACGTAAATCAATCTGCACAAGCACTTTATTTGTTAAAGGGTGATTTAGGCTTGCGGTTTGATGATGGCCGTAAGGCCATTGTACGCGGTGGCACTCGTATCACAAGGCATCCAGTTAATGCTAATCCTAAAATCAAAGATACCCTTGCCTTAACTGATGTTGAGATATTACGTATTGATATTGATTTGCTAGATATTATGATGACGTGGGATCAGCTCTCAGCTACAGATCATGAGGCGTCATCTTCCGGCAAATCATCTGAAACAGCTACACATAAATTAGCCAGAAGTGCTGGAGATTGGATGAACGACACTAGTGTGTTTAGTGCATTCAATCTACAAAAAGGTGTATTTAGCAGATTGCCGCCAGCCAATATTGAAGAAATGTTTAGGCGCATGACCGCGGTTGCTACTGTAGCAGGGCAGGTGATTATTGAGCAAGGTGGTGAGGGTGACTATTACTATTTGATTAATAAAGGTTCTGTAAGCATAAGTAAAGTAATCGACTCTAGCCGTCCAGCAGTTGTGGTTGCTGAGTTGCAGGCTGGTAGTGCTTTCGGTGAAGAGGCTCTGGTTTCAGATAATAAGCGCAACGCTACCGTTACTATGCTGACTGATGGGGAGTTATTGCGTCTTAACAAAAAAGACTTTGTTGAACTGTTAAAAGCACCGCTCATCAAGCAAGTCAATATGGCAGAGGCAAAAGAAAAAGTATTGGCGGGAGCTGTTTGGGCAGATGTACGTTTGCCTTCAGAGTATCAATACGATCATATCGCGGGTGCAATAAGTATGCCTTTAAGTGAAATTCGTGCCTTAGCAAGCAAGCTAGATGCGGGTAAAGAATATGTGGTGTATTGCCAAACAGGACGTCGTAGTTCTGCCGCAGCATTCATTATGGCGCAGTATGGTTTGAATGTAGTAGTTTTGGCGGGGGGGACGAGGAATTGTTTGTAGATTTAGTGGTTATTATTTTAATGCAAATAAAGAGTGATTGTATGTAAAAAAGCCCATCAATCGATGGGCTTTTAGTTTTCAATGCTATGTTAATTCATTAATTACAATGTGCAATTTCCTGAATCGTAATCGCAAGTTACAGAACCTGTGCCTGGGCTTACAGGTGTGAAAGTACCTGTAGCGCCTGCAGCAGGAATAGCTGATGGTACAGTTCCTGTACATGCTTTCAATGTTATTGTTGGTAACATCGTAGCATCATTGTTTGCAGCTGCGGCTGTTACTGCGCGAGCTAAACCTGTTGCTTCAGCCAAACATGCAGTGTCAGCTGACTTAATGGTGTAGTTTTTATATTGAGGCAAAGCAACAGCAGCCAAAATACCAATAATCGCAACAACAATCATCA
>CAYQZK010000064.1:0-10832 GCA_964422015.1 uncultured Methylotenera sp. | reverse complement strand
CCAACAGTCACTATGTTCCAAAATAAACTGGCTGCTTTAGAGGGTGCGGAACAGTGTGTGGCGACATCTAGTGGGATGTCGGCGATTTTAGCTTGCGTTATGGGTTTATGTAACGCTGGTGATCATATAGTTGCTTCACGCAGTATTTTTGGTACCAGTGTGCAACTGTTTAGCAATATTCTTGCGCGTTGGGGACTACAGGTCACCTTTGTTTCCCTGACCAATCCTGATGAGTGGCAGGCCGCCGTTACATCAAAAACAAAGTTGTTTTTTGTAGAAACACCCTCAAATCCATTGACTGATGTGTGTGATATTCGTCTGCTTGCAGATATTGCGCATAAAGCTAGTGCTTATTTAGTGGTGGATAATTGTTTTTGTACACCAGCGATTCAAAAACCGTTGCAGCTTGGCGCAGATATTGTGATTCACTCTGCCACTAAATATATAGATGGTCAGGGTAGGTGCTTAGGTGGAGCGGTGTTAGGTAGTAAAGTGTTGATGGAGCCGGTATATGGTTTTTTACGTACGGCAGGTGTCACTATGAGCGCATTTAATGCATGGGTGTTTCTGAAAGGCTTGGAAACGCTATACGTGCGTATGGAAGCACACGCTAAAAATGCGTTGGCTTTGGCAACCTGGTTAGAGTCGCAACCATTGGTGGCGCGTGTTTATTATCCGGGCTTGCCGTCGCATCCTCAGCATGCCTTGGCGATGCAACAACAAACCTGTGGTGGAGGTATTGTGAGCTTTGATTTGAAAGCTAAGTCAGGGCAAACGCAACAGCAAGCAGCTTGGGAGTTAATTGATGCAACGCAGTTGATTTCAATTACAGCTAATTTAGGTGATGCAAAAAGCACTATTACGCATCCTGCAACGACTACACATAGTCGCGTAACAGCAGAGGCGCGTGCTGCGGCTGGTATTGGTGACGGTTTAGTGCGTATTGCTGTAGGTTTAGAGCATATCGAAGATTTGAAAGCAGACTTAGCCTTTTTGACTCAACAATAGAATCTATATCTAATTGCTGATTGATAAGCCCACTTGATCTATTAATTTAGATCTGTGGGCTTGTTTTTTTTGGTTTTTATATTTATTTTTCTTCAGCTGAAATTTGCTTTAATTTACACCAAAATTAGAGTGAAATATTGAGAGTTTTTTGTGGGTGAAAATGGTTAGAAAAGTCCCGTAAAATCTATCAATCTATATGTAAATTTAGCGACAAATCTGTGGGCTATTCATGTTAAAATTTGTGCCACATAAAAACCATTAAAAGTAAGTCTATACATGGATCAATTCGCTAAAGAAACCCTCCCAATTAGTCTTGAAGATGAGATGCGTCGGTCTTACCTTGATTACGCTATGAGCGTGATTGTTGGTCGTGCTTTACCAGACGTTCGTGATGGTTTAAAACCAGTTCACCGCCGCGTTTTGTTTGCGATGCATGAACTCTCAAACGACTATAACAAACCTTACAAAAAATCTGCTCGTATTGTCGGTGATGTGATCGGTAAGTATCACCCGCATGGCGACACTGCTGTATATGACACTATCGTTCGTATGGCGCAAGATTTTAGCTTGCGTTATATGTTAGTCGATGGTCAGGGTAACTTTGGTTCTGTGGATGGTGATAATGCTGCGGCAATGCGTTATACAGAAATCCGCATGGCAAAGATTGCCCATGAGCTCTTGGCCGATATTGATAAAGAAACAGTTGATTTTGGGCCTAATTATGATGGTAGTGAGCATGAGCCGCTTATCATGCCAGCACGAATTCCGAATTTACTCATTAATGGGAGTTCGGGTATTGCGGTGGGTATGGCGACGAATATTCCACCACATAATCTGAATGAAGTTTTGGATGCATGTCTAGCGTTACTTAAAGACCCAGAGATGGGAATTGAAGAGTTGATTGAATTGGTGCCAGCACCAGACTTTCCAACAGCAGGCATTATTTATGGCACCGTAGGTGTTAAAGAGGGTTATCGTACTGGTCGTGGCCGAGTAATAATGCGTGGTCGTACGCACGTTGAAGATTTGGAGCGTGGTGGTCGTCAGGCGCTTATCGTGGATGAACTGCCGTACCAAGTGAATAAAAAAACCTTCGTTGAAAAAATCGCTGAATTAGTCAACGAGAAGAAAATTGAAGGTATTTCAGATCTACGAGATGAGTCTGATAAGTCAGGCATGCGCGTAGTCATTGAGTTGAAACGTGGTGAGATTGCTGAGGTTGTGCTCAACAATCTATATAAACAAACGCAATTACAAGATACTTTTGGTATGAACATGGTGGCCTTGTTAGATGGTCAACCACGTTTATTGAATCTCAAGCAAATGCTTGAGGCGTTTTTACGCCATCGTCGTGAGGTGATTACACGTCGCACCGTGTTTGAGTTAAAGAAAGCACGCGCACGTGGGCATGTGTTAGAAGGTTTGGCCGTTGCTCTAGCTAATGTGGATGACATGATTGCTTTGATTAAAGCTGCACCAACGCCACCAGAGGCGAAAGTTGCATTGATGGAGCGTGTATGGAAGTCACCAGTAGTTGAAGAAATGTTGAAGCGTGCGGCGATGGAAGCTTCTCGTCCTGAAGGCTTGAGCGTTGATTTTGGTTTAACACCAAATGGATATAAGCTCAGCGATGTGCAAGCACAAGAAATTCTGCAAATGCGCCTGCAACGCTTAACAGGCCTTGAGCAAGACAAGATCGTTAATGAATATAAAGAGGTGATGGATATTATTGCTGATTTGCTCGATATCTTAGCTACCCCAGCACGAGTGACAGCGATTATCACTGATGAACTGACTGAAATAAGAAGGCAGTTTGCTGACAAACGTCGCAGTGAAATCGTAGTGAATGCACAAGATTTATCGCTGGAAGACTTCATTACGCCAACCGATATGGTGGTGACCCTTTCACATACCGGCTATGTTAAATCGCAGCCTTTAGAAGAGTACAAGGCGCAACGCCGCGGTGGTCGTGGTAAGCAAGCCGCACAAACCAAAGAGGATGACTTTATTGATAAGATGTTTGTTGCAAATACGCACGATTACATCTTGTGCTTCAGCAGTCGTGGACGTGTTTATTGGTTAAAAGTGTATGAAGTGCCTGAAGGTAGCCGTATTGGTCGAGGTAAGCCGATTGTTAATCTCTTCCCGCTTGAGGAAGGTGAGAAAATTAATGCGATTCTTGCAGTAAAAGAATTTGATGAAAATCGCTTCATTTTCATGGCCACGGCACAAGGTACTGTGAAGAAAACGCCATTAACAGAATTTGCTAATCCGCGTAAATCAGGCATCATCGCTATCAATTTAGATGAAGGTGATTATTTAATTGGTGCGGAAATTACCAATGGTCAGAATGACGTCATATTAGTCTCAAATGGCGGTAAAGCAGTTTGGTTTGATGAAGAAGATGTGCGTTCTATGGGACGAGCTACACGCGGTGTGCGCGGTATGAAACTTGCTCCTGAACAACAAGTGTTGTCATTGTTGATTGCTGAAGACGACAAACAAACCGTATTAGTGGCAACAGAGAATGGTTATGGCAAACGTACTGTATTGGCTGATTTCCGTCACTCTGGTCGGGGTACACAAGGTGTTAAAGCGATTGCAACTAGTGAACGTAATGGCTTGGTTGTTGCGGCTAAGCTAGTGAGTGATGAAGATGAAATTATGTTGATTACCACTGGCGGCATATTGATTCGTACACGAGTGAAAGAAATTCGTGAGCTAGGTCGTGCTACACAAGGTGTGACATTAATTAACTTGGGTGAAGGTGAGAAACTTTCTGGCTTAGAAAAAATTGTTGAGACTGATGAACAAGATTCAGAACCAGCAGATGAAGTTTAATCGACACTTTATAGTGGTCAAGTAACGAATTAAGAAAACGTATGACGCAAATTTATAATTTTTCTGCAGGCCCTGCAGTGTTGCCTAAGCCCGTGCTAGAGCGAGCGCAAGCGGAGATGCTGAACTGGCATGGCTCTGGTATGAGCGTGATGGAAATGTCGCATCGCGGCAAAGAGTTCACCAGTATTTTGGCTAAAACTGAGGCTGATTTACGCACTCTATTAAGTATTCCGAGCAATTATAAAGTCTTGTTTTTGCAAGGCGGTGCGATTGCTGAAAATGCCATTATTCCAATGAACTTACTTAATGGTGGCAATGCCGACTATGTGGTTACAGGTGCATGGTCTAAGCGTAGCGTCGAAGATGCTCAGCCATATGGAAAAATCAATGTGGTTGCGAGTAGTGAGGCTGATAACTTCACATCGGTGCCAGATTTCTCTAGCTGGAAATTGAATAAAGACGCAGCTTATTTGCATATCTGCACTAATGAAACAATTCATGGTGTTGAGTTTGATGGCTTGCCGGATGCTGGTAATGTACCCATAGTTGCTGACATGTCTTCGCATATTCTTTCACGGCCTATAGATGTATCAGAATACGGCGTGATTTACGGCGGTGCGCAGAAAAATATTGGGCCTGCTGGACTATGTATTGTGATTGTGCGCGATGATTTGCTAGATCGCGCCTCAACCTATACTCCAGCAGTATTCAACTGGAAGTTGCAGTCTGAAAATCAATCAATGATTAACACACCTCCGACTTATAGTATTTATATTGCAGGGTTGGTATTTGAATGGTTATTAGAGCAGGGTGGCGTAACTGCAATTGAACAGGTTAATATTGCAAAAGCTAATACGCTTTATGAATATATTGATTCCACAGACTTTTATGTTAATAAAGTTGCGGTTAATAATCGTTCACGTATGAATATTCCATTCTTTTTAAGTGATGAATCTTTGAATGATGCCTTTTTGAAAGGTGCTGAAGCAAATGGTTTGTTGCAACTTAAAGGCCATCGGATGGTAGGTGGTATGCGTGCTTCAATGTACAACGCGATGCCGATTGAAGGTGTGCAGGCTTTAGTAGCGTATATGAAAAATTTTGAGAAACAATATTCAAAATGAGTGATCAGCTAAAACAACACCGAGATCAAATTGATGCGATTGATGAGCAAGTGCTTAAGCTCGTAAACGAGCGTGCTAAACTCGCTCGTCAAATTGGCGAGTTAAAAGACGATGGTGTTATTTACCGCCCAGAGCGTGAGGCGCAAGTACTACGTCGTTTGCAGGGTAATAATCAAGGGCCACTTTCTGCTGAGGCTGTTGCCAATATTTTTCGTAGTGTGATGTCAAATTGCCGAGCTTTAGAAAAAGAACTTTCAATTGCTTTTCTGGGACCTCTTGGCACTTACAGCGAAGAAGCCGCGCTGAAGCAATTTGGTCAGGGGCGCAGTGCTGTTGTTTGTGGTTCTATTGATGAGGTATTTCGCACTGTAGAAGCAGGGCAGGCTGATTATGGTGTGGTGCCGGTAGAAAACTCTACTGAGGGTGCAATAGGATTAACACTAGATTTATTGATGACTAGTTCACTTAGAATTTGTGGTGAAGTCACGTTACCTATTCATCATTGTTTGTTATCTAAACAGGCAGACATTACGCAGATTTCACATGTGTTTTCACACCCGCAATCTTTGGCACAGTGTCACGAATGGTTAAATAAAACTTTACCGAAAGCCCAGAAAGAGCCAGTAACAAGTAATGCACGTGCGGCGCAAATGGCCCATGACCTGATTTCGGCAGATGCTACTTTTGCTGCAGCTATTGCAAGTAAACGAGCTGCAGAACTATTTGATCTCAATATTTTGGCTGAAAATATTGAAGATGACCCTAAAAATACGACACGCTTCTTGGTGTTGGGTAAGCATGATGTTGCTCCATCTGGCCATGATAAAACTTCATTAGTCATGACTGCGAAAAACAAACCAGGTGCGATCGTGGAGTTACTTGAACCGCTGTCACAGCATGGGGTGAGTATGACTAAGCTGGAGTCTCGTCCATCTAAACAAGGGCTCTGGGATTACGTATTTTTTGTGGATATTGAAGGGCACTGCCAAGATGCCAAAGTAAAAACAGCAATGAGTGCCATTGAAGATCGTGCTTTATTTTTAAAAACGCTGGGATCTTATCCAGTCGCTATAGTTTAGTCATTTTTTATTTATTTATTTTTGGCAGATCGCTGTAATAAGCTCGGCGCATTGAACGCCGCTTCTCACTGCCCCCTCAATCGTTGCAGGATAGTCAGCGTAAGTATAATCTCCAGCTAAATAAAACCCAGTCATTGCGGTGTCGTTATTAATCCGCGTAAGGTTATATCGGCAAGAAAAAGTCGCCCGTTTCTCGGCAATTACTTTGTGCCATAACGGTGTCGATAATGCTGGAAAAGCCTGCTTAAGCTCATTAGCAACTTTTACTGCCAAATCATCATGACTAAGTTCTTGATGCCGTCCTTCTGCGCTGACAACCACAGCGATGAGTCCTGAATCATTACTCAGTTGACCACGGTCAAATACCCACTGTGAAATTGTGTTGGTAAGTCCAGTCATTACTCTAGGAAGTAAGGTGTCTGTTGGATATTGAAAATACACCGTGTAGATGGGTTGAAAGTCATGCGATTGTATTTGTAAAAACTCTTGGCGCAGATTAGTTAGTGGTGCTATTAGTTTAGAGCTGTGTGCAGGTGAAGTGGCTATCACAACGTGACTAAAATTTGACTTCTGATGACGAGTAGTACAACTGTAGCCCTCTGCTTCAACTTGCAAAGTTTCAACACGGGTATTGAGTTTTATGTTGCCACCTTTTGCCTGAATATAGTTTGCAACAGGTTGAGAAATAATTTGCGATAAATCTAATTTGGGTAATAAAAAGTCGCTATTTTGTTTTTTACCGGAAAAACTGTCGCGTAGTACGTTCAAAAACACTTTTGTGCTCGCTATGGCTATGGGCGTATTTAGTGCAGCCAAACATAATGGCTCCCACAACACTTTAATTAAGCGGGTGTTTTGATCATGTGCTATTAAAAATTCTTCTAGGGGTATGTCCTGACTGATTTTGTAACTAGATATTCTTAACGAAAACATGAAGCGAATTGCATTTATGCGTTCAGTAAAACTTATTCCACTACAGAGTAGAAATCCCATAAGCAAGTTCAATGGGGCAGGCAAGGCGTGTATTGATTTTAAAGAGAATGCCGCTTCATTTTGTGTTGCGAGCATGTGCATTTGTAGTGGTAAACGTAAAAAAGCACTTTTTTCATCTACGCCAACTTTTGAAAGTAACGCCAAAGTTTCACGATACGCACCAAGTAGCATGTGCTGACCATTGTCTAATACTTTGTTATTGATGCTTACGGAGCGGGCACGGCCACCTAGATGTGGGCTGGCTTCGAAGAGTGTGACCTGAATGCCACGCTCCACCAGTGCCGCCGCGGCACTAAGTCCAGCACAGCCGCCGCCAATAATCGCTACATGAGTGTTGCTAGAATGCAAGAAATAGACTCGCTTAACGTGTTTTAAGCCACACTTTTAATGCCAACCAAAACTTGCGCAGAGCGCCAAGTGAAGTGCGTGAATTTTGCACTTTTTCTGCGCCATCAGCTTTAATTTCACGCAGCAAAGTGCGGTAAATAGCCGCCATCATTAACCCTACACGCTGACTTTTACGATCTTCGGCGGGTAGTTCATTTAAAGCGCGGTCGTAGTAGTTTTCAGCGCGTTCAATTTGATATTCCAGTAGTTTCTTTACGGATTCAGATTCTATGCTGTGCAGAATGTCATCTTCAGTCACATCAAACCGTTCCAGCTCATCTAAAGGTAAATAAATGCGATTACGCCTAGCGTCTTCTCCAACGTCGCGAATGATATTCGTGAGTTGAAATGCCATGCCTAAATCGTGCGCAAACTTGAGAGTTTTACGATTGTTAAAGCCAAATATCTGAGCAGAAAGCAGGCCTACTACGCTGGCAACACGGTAGCAGTACAACTGCAACTGTTTAAAATCCTCATAGCGATTGAAATTCAAATCCATTTCCATGCCATCAATGATCTCAATGAAATGTTCGGCATCTAGATTGTAGGTTTTAATCGGCTCTGCAAGTGCTTTTGATACGGGGTGTTGTGGTTGCCCCTGATACAGACTCTCTATTTCTGCACGCCACCAGTTGAGTTTGGTTTGGGCAATTTGAAAATCAGTACACTCATCAGCAATGTCATCGACCTCCCGGCAAAAGGCATATAGAGCTGTAATGGCCTCACGTTTTTGCTGAGGTAAGAAAATAAAACTGTAATAAAAACTAGAGCCACTTTTGGCGGTTTTTTCTTGGCAGTATTGCTGTGGCGTCATTCTATTTATATCCAGCTTCTTTTAATCTATTCAGAGTTACAACTTTAACAATGCTTTGCAAAAAATTAAACACCAGTCCCAAGGGTTGAGCGTTGGGCGCTGTCTAAAAATGTCGCCATTGACGGCACTGATTTTGCTAATGATACGTTCACCCCCTGCAATAATCATACGCATTTCAAAGCCGATGCGACCGCTTAAAATGCGTCCTAACGGCTTGCCTGCATAGAGTAGGGCTTTCACGCGATGTAGGTTAAAAAGCAAAAACTGTTGCCAGTTATCATCGGAGATTTCTGTACCATCGACAAATGCTTGAATCTGTTGTTCGGTGATACCAAAAGCGGCAAGCTCTTCTTGGCTCATATAGATACGTTGTTTGCCATCATTTTTTTTGAAATCAATGGCAATATCTTGCAAGAAATTGATGATTTGTAAGGCGCTACAAATATTGTCAGAAAGCTGTATGTTTGCAGGAGTAGATTGACCGTAAAGGTTTAATAGTAATCTGCCGATTGGGTTGGCAGAACGTTTGCAGTAGTCTAATACTTCATCGTAATTGGTATAGCGCGTTTTTGTTACATCTTGGCTAAAGGCATCGAGTAAATCAAAAAAAGGCTCGTAAGGAAGTTTTTTTGCTTTAATCATTGCACCTAAAGTGGTAAAAAAGTCATTTTTTGGTTTGATGTATGCTCTGAGTAAACTCAACTCTTCTCGAAATTCATTCAGTAATGCTAGACGTTCCTCTATGCTTAAATCACCTTCATCTGCAAAATCATCGGCTTGTCTAGCAAAGCTGTAAATTAGGGCAATAGGTTCACGTAAGTGCTGTGGTAAAAATACCGAAGCTACTGGGAAGTTTTCGTAATGGGATTGTGCTTGCGCTAGGCTTTGCAGTGTAATGTGATCGTCTATAGGGCGTGCTTGCATCATGGCGAGAGTATGCCATAAATTGACACTGTTTTTCCGAAGTGCTGCACTAAACCTTGTGCTAGATTAGTGCTAATATGAACTGAGGTGGGTGTATAGAAAGTAAAGGGCAGTTTCTTTTCTAAAAGCGCAAGGCTGTAATTATTATCAGGGCTATTTCTGCAGTCCAGCTCTAGGCGTGGAAGACTTTGAGCGCTTATGGAAGGCGCAAATTTAAAGACGTTATATAATAATTGAATAAATTTTAATAAAAATAGGTCATTTCACATGTTGGCAATTATTGGCGGCACAGGTTTAACGCAGTTAGATAATCTTAATATTACTAAACGTATGATAGTGCGTACCCCTTATGGTGAACCTTCACAACCTTTGATGTTTGGTGAAATCGAGGGACATGAGGTAATTTTTTTAGCACGCCACGGCAATGGTCACGCGATTCCTCCACATGAAGTGAATTACCGCGCCAACATATCGGCTTTGCATATGCAAGGAGTTACGAAAATTGCGGCCGTAGCCACTGTTGGAGGTATTCATGAAGATTTGTCAGCAGGTAAGATTGCGATACCACATCAGGTGATTGACTATACCTATGGTCGGAAAAATACGTTTTATGATGGCATTAGCTTACCAGTGAAGCATATTGATTTTACTGAGCCCTACTGTGCAGATATGCGTGCCAGATGGCAACAGGCCGCAGGTAATGCAGGTGAAACTGTAATCACCAATGGCGTTTATGCTGTAACACAGGGCCCCCGATTAGAAACTGCAGCTGAAATTAATCGACTAGAGCGCGATGGTGCAACTATGGTTGGTATGACAGGAATGCCAGAGGCTGCACTAGCAAGGGAATTGGACATTAGTTATGCAGCTATTTGTCCAGTAGCAAACTACGCGGCAGGGCGTGGTGATAGTGTACATGGTATTCAATATGAAGAAATGATGATTCACCTGAATGAAACCATGGCCAGAGTGCGTAACATCATAGCTGAATTGGTGAAACTTAATGGAGATACAAAGCATGGCAATTAAGCCAGTGCTTCGCATGGGGGAGCCGTGCCTGTTGCTTAAGGCTGCACCAGTTGAAGAATTTAACACGCCAGATTTACATGCGCTTATTCAAGATCTAGAAGATACTATGCACCACATGAATGGCGCAGGTATTGCAGCACCGCAAATTGGTGTGAGTTTGCAAGTGATTATCTTTGGGCAAAAATCTACTGATGAAGATAAAAATCCACGCTATCCAGATGCGGATCCGGTGCCCTATACCGTGTTAATTAACCCAGTGCTAACGCCTGTAAGTGATGATATTGAAGACGGTTGGGAAGGGTGCTTATCCGTACCCGGCATGCGTGGTGTTGTGCCGCGTTACTTGAGGTTGCATTACACAGGCTTTGATCAATATGGCAACAAAATCGATAGGCTAGTGAGTGGCTTTCACGCTAGAGTCGTTCAGCACGAATGTGATCACCTTGATGGTGTGCTTTACCCAATGCGGATTCCAGATTTAAAGAAATTTGGCTATTCAGAAGTATTTTTTCCAAATCAGGATTTTCAAGACGACTAATTTATGGTTATAATGTCGCCTTCGTTACAACAGTAGCGATAAAGACGGAAGAGTGGCAGAGCGGTTTAATGCTACAGTCTTGAAAACTGTCGTGG
>CAYQZK010000063.1:0-10870 GCA_964422015.1 uncultured Methylotenera sp. | reverse complement strand
GCTAGTATTTAGTGGTTGCGCCAGTCTTTTACCGTCAAGCAATGACACTACCCTCAACAAAATTAAGGATGAGTTGAAAGTTGCCGCAGAGACAAAACCAGAAATAGCACCAGCAACAAATAACGATATTAACGATGCCCTGTTACCCCCATTAAAAATCGCAATACCTAAGGCTTCTGCCAAGCAACTTGAACAACGTTTTGATTTAATCATCAACAATGCTCCAGCAAGCCAAGTACTCATGGGCATTGTCAGTGGCACGCGATACAGCATGTTGGTGCATCAAGACATTACGGGCAATATTTCAGTCAACTTGAAAGATGTGACGGTTTTTGAAGCGCTAGACTCAATTCGTGAACTCTATGGCTATGAGTATAAAGTTGAAGGTACACGAATTTTCATTGAGCCACAAATCATGCAAACACGCGTATTCCAAGTGAACTATATTCTCGGGCAACGTGAAGGCAAATCAGATACTCGTGTTTCTTCAGGTTCAATTAGTAACAATAATAATCAACAAGGCCAGCAAATCAATAACAATCAACCAAACGCCTTAAACAACAATACCCTTAACAACAATACAAGCTCTCTCAATGGAACGAGCATTACGACTAGCTCAAATAATGACTTTTGGGCAGATCTCACTACATCTCTAAAAGAAATTGTAGGAACGGAAAATGGACGTCGCGTAATCATCAATCTGCAATCAGGTGTAATCGTTGTTCGAGCTATGCCTGCAGACATTCGCAATGTTGAAGCCTTTTTACGTTTAATGCAGGTTTCTATTGAGCGTCAAGTGATTCTAGAGGCAAAAATTCTAAACGTACAACTCAATGATCAATCGCAAAATGGTGTCAATTGGTCAGTGTTTGGTCGCAACAGCAAGACCACTGGGATTATTGGCAATCTCAATACAAACACACAGCTTGCCAACACAGGAAATGGTGACTTGATTAGCGGAGATTTAGCAGCATCAAGTGGAACAATCATCGGCAATACCGCTACAACCGCATTAGGTGGGCCATTATTTGCTGTTGCACTACAAGGTGCCAACTTTGCGGCGCTACTCTCATTCTTAGAAACACAAGGCGATGTGCAAGTGCTGTCTAGCCCCAGAATAGCCACCATCAACAATCAAAAAGCAGTATTAAAAGTGGGAACGGATGAATTCTTTGTCACTGGCGTATCATCTAACACTACTGCTTCAGCGGGTGCGACTACAATAGTTCCAGAAGTTAGGCTCCAACCTTTCTTTTCAGGGATTTCACTTGATGTAACCCCACAGATTGATAAAGATGACAATATCATCTTACACATGCACCCTACGATTAGTCAGGTTACAACCGTAAACAAACAAGTCAACCTTGGTGGCACCTCTGGCACACTCAACTTACCCCTAGCGTCAAGTAATGTAAGTGAAACAGACAGCGTTGTCCGAACCAAAGATGGCCGAGTGATTGCTATTGGCGGGCTAATGACAGAGAGCACAATAATCAATAATTCTAAAGTACCCGGACTTGGCGACATCAAAGGTTTAGGTAATGCCTTCCGACAAAGAGGCTCAGCAACAACTAAAACAGAATTAGTTATTTTGCTTAAATCAACTGTTGTGCAAAGCCAAGATAACTGGAACGATGACGCTTTAGCAAGTCAACAGCGCATCGAAAATATGCAAAGACCAACATCAGTTAATGATTCCTCTGGAACTCGATAATTGGTCTATCTCAAGCATTTTGGTTTAAACGAATTACCGTTCAGCATTACACCTGATACCAGCTTTTATTTCGCCTCAAGTAGCTACCAAGAAGGTCTGAACACGCTTTTGTTTGCCATTACCTCAGGCGAGGGATTTATCAAAATCACTGGCGAAGTGGGCACAGGTAAAACTTTTCTCTGTCGTAAGCTGATGTCCAGCTTAGATAGTACTTATAAAATTGCCTACGTACCCAACCCCTACTTAGAGCCGCAATCTTTACTCATGGTACTTGCGGAAGAGCTAGGTATTAAACTACCAGAACAAGCTACGCAACACATTGTGTTGAATGCGATTACGCATGGCCTACTCGACTTTGCCCGCAACGGCACGAAAGTGGTCGTATGTCTGGATGAAGTCCAGGCGATGCCAATCGAAACCCTAGAAGCGCTTCGCCTACTCAGCAATCTTGAAACTGAAAAAAGAAAATTGCTACAAGTGGTTATTTTTGGGCAACCTGAATTAGAAGATAAGCTCAATCACGCTTCAATCAGACAACTCAAACAACGTATCACTTTTGATTACAAACTAGACCAACTCAGTCATGACGAAATGCACTATTACTTGAATCATCGCCTAGTCGTGGCAGGCTACAAAGGTAGCCGTATGTTTAGCAAACTCGCGCTACTCGCCATGTATATCAAATCTAAAGGTACACCACGTTTAGTGAATATTCTCGCAAACAAAGCATTACTAGCCACTTACGGTAAAGGCAAACACCAAGTAGGTGTTAAAGAGGTGCTTGCGGCGGCGGCAGATACAAAATCAACCGCACCCTCTTCTAATAAATCCCGCTTACATAGCCTGATGTTTTTACTACTAATTTCCTTATCTATTGCTGGATATTGGATGTATATCCACAATGAAAATTTTATTAAACTTTTGCCAAAATTATAAAAAGACCAATTTCAAATGAGTTTAATCAATCAAATGTTAAAAGACCTAGAGCAGCGTGGCGCTGGTTCTAGCGACGCATCTAAAATATCACCTAGCCCTCTTGAGTTTAGCGCAACCCCAAAAAATAGTTTTCCATTTGTAAAGCTGGCTCTAATTCTTGTGTTGTTAGCTGGTGGCTATTACTCATGGCAACGCAGTTCAAACATAGAACAGCAAGTCAACAATGGCAAAATAGCCACACCTGCTGACATAAAACCTCAACCTATTATCAATAGCCCAGTCAATAATCCACCTGTTGCAGCAGTGCCCGCT
Source organism: uncultured Methylotenera sp. (assembly GCA_964422015.1). Classification (GTDB taxonomy): domain Bacteria; phylum Pseudomonadota; class Gammaproteobacteria; order Burkholderiales; family Methylophilaceae; genus Methylotenera. Next base: position 7,908 of record CAYQZK010000063.1, on the reverse strand, counting down.
CCAACAATTGATCCTGTTACTAGCGAAACTCCTCCAGTAAATACCGTACCATTATTTGAAACCGAACTTAAATACACGCCAACTGAAACTTCGACCTCTATAAAAAATGTAGTTAAAGAAAAAAGTGAAATCAAGGAAAAAAGCTTAACTAAAGAAAAAGCCATAGAAAAAGAAAACAAAGTTGAAACAGAAAAGACTGCAAAAGAAATCAACGCTGCAATTGCCCTCATTGAAACTGGCCCTACAACCACGACAAAACCTGTTGAAAAACCATCTGTGATAGCGCCACCTCCAGCAGGCAAACGCTACAGCAATAAGTTATCCACTAAACTAAGCAACGAAGCCCCCAATACGGGTAAAGAAATTAGACCAGAGCAACGCTCAAGCAATTTATACCGCCAAGCGCTATCTAACCTGCAACAGGGCAGAGTTTCTGAGGCACAAGACAATCTAGCTCAATCTTTAGAGGCAAACCCTGCCAATCAAGAAGCTAGGCAAACGCTTGCAGGCTTATTACTCGATAACAAAAGAAATGATGAGGCTAAGGCTACGTTAGCAGCAGGTTTAGCTCTTGCACCAGAACAAAATGATTTTCGTATGGCGTTAGCTCGGTTACAAGTTGAAGCGGGTGATCGTAGTGCGGCATTAGCTACACTAGAACAAGGTCTGCCTTACGCAAAGAATAATTCTGAATACTACAGCTTTACCGCCACCATGTTGCAACGAGCTGAACGTCATGATGAAGCGGTTAAGTACTACAAAACTGCCTTATCTATCAATGCTAGCAACCCAAGCGCACTAATCGGGCTTGGTATTTCCTCACAAGCATTGGGTAATATGGATGCGGCGAAAGAAGCTTATACTCGTGCGCAAACCAACACAACGCTTACACCAGAACTCTCTGCATTCGTTGAGCAACGTCTAAAACAGATTAATCAAAAATCACGTAATTAGTCGACTGAACGCATTAACCTTGCAGCGGTATTGATTTAGGTTTCCACCTTTTCAGCAACAGCGCATTCGACACCACACTAAAACTACTCAACGCCATCGCCCCACCCGCGACTACTGGGCTTAACAACCCAAAAGCTGCAAGCGGAATACCCACCACATTATAAATAAATGCCCAAAACAGGTTCTGCCTGATTTTTGCGTAGGTAAGTTTTGAAATATCAATCGCATCAACCACCAATGCGGGGTCACTCCGCATTAAGGTAATCCCCGCAGCATGCATTGCCACATCTGTGCCACTAGACATCGCAATGCCAATATCAGCCGCAGCTAGTGCAGGCGCATCGTTAATACCATCACCCACCATCGCAACCAAACCATCTGCTCGCTTCAACTGTTGAACAATAGTCGCTTTATCTTCAGGTAATACTTGTGCATAGATTTGCTCAATACCCAACTGCTGCGCAATACTGGATGCACTACCTTGGTTATCGCCAGAAATCAACACTGTAGCAATGCCTTTTTGTTGTAAACCCTGAATCGCTAAGCTAGAAGTGGTTTTTAGCGTATCTCCAAAAGCAAGCACAGCCAGCAATTTTGGAGAAAAATTAGCCAAAGGTCTTGCCTGTGCCAACCACGAAATACTATAACCCTGAGCTTCCAGAGCAGCAGCTCGTTCTTTTAGTGCAGAGCAATTCACCTTTAAACCTTCCATTAACCGTGAACTACCTAAATAAAGTTTTTGCACTCCCACCAATCCAGAAAGCCCTTTTCCTGCAATCGCCTGCACCTCGTTGGGTAATTGCAGAGATAAATTTTTATCCTGTGCTGCTTGAACTACCGCCTTAGCCAACGGATGCTCGCTACCCGTTTGCAAACTAGCTGCCAACACTAAGAGCTGATCTAAGGTAGCCATATCTGTATTTTTGTCACCAGCTTCAAGTGCTATTAATTTCGGCTTGCCTTCAGTTAAGGTGCCAGTCTTATCAAATGCGACTACTTTAATGGCATGAGCTAATTCTAGTGCTTCCGCATCTTTAATTAAAATTCCATAGCGCGCAGCAACGCCAGTGCCTACCATCATTGCTGTCGGCGTTGCCAAACCTAATGCACAAGGACAGGCAATTACTAATACGGCCACTGCATTCAAAATCGCTACCTGCCAGTCTCCACCAACAAAACCCCAAGCCAGCAAGGTCAATAATGCCAATCCCACAACTACCGGCACAAAAACGCCACTCACTTTATCCACCAAATGCTGTATCGGTGCTTTTTTAGCTTGCGCCGATTCAACCAAACGAATAATGCGTGACAACACAGACTCTGCACCTACCGCCGTGGTGGTAATTTGCAAAAAGCCCTCTCCATTAACTGCACCGCCAGTGACCTTATTACCCACTCCCTTGGCCACAGGCAAACTTTCTCCTGTAATTAATGACTCATCTACATGTGTTTCACCTACCAGAATGCGCCCATCCACCGGAATGCGCTCACCTGGTCGTATCAGCACCACATCACCCACACCTACTTCAGTGATCATGAGCTGCATTTCAATGCCATCACGCAAAACACTAGCTTGCTCTGGACGCAAAGCATGCAATGCCCGAATGGCATCTGTTGCCTGCCTTTTAGCACGGCTCTCAAGCCATTTACCAAGCAACACCAAAGTAATCACTAAGGCAGAAGTCTCAAAATACAAGTGCTGCATTTCTGTATGCTCTGGCACAAGAATCAGGTAAACACTCAAACCATAAGCTGCAGAAGTGCCTAAAGCCACAAGCAAATCCATGTTCCCTGCACCCGCTTTAAGTGCAAACCAACCTGCCCTGTAAAAACGCCAACCCAACCAAAACTGCACAGGAGTTGCCAACAGCATTTGTAGCCAACCGCTTAATTGCACGTGCCATCCAAACCAGTTGGCAAACATCACTAACACTAAGGGCAGCGATAACAGTGCAGATACCACGACCGACCAGCCACTGCTGATATACGCCTCTACTTTTGGTACAGAAGCTTCGCTTACCGAAGGATGAGCGGCCAAATCTTTGGCATGATAGCCAGCCGCTTCAATCGCTGCGATTAAGCTCGAGACAGACAACTCAGCCACAGCAAGAATCTGCACCGTTTCTAGCGCCAAGTTCACTTCTGCAGACTGCACACCTGTAATTTGGGTTAAGGCTTTTTCAACGCGGTTAGCGCATGAGGCACAGGTCATGCCCTGCACCGCCAAACGCCACTCATTGTTAGTTGCCATCATGTCCATCCGTCATCTCAAAGTTAGCAAACATTATATTCCTCTCATTACGCTACATGGACTTTGTCCTAGACAGTTATAATTCAATTTTTACCATATTAAATTTAGAGCGTACTTATGGCAGGTGCCAGTCTTTTAACCCTCATTGACGATATCACGACTATTTTGGATGATGTGTCTGCTATGACCCACATGGCCGCAAAAAAAACTGCAGGCGTACTGGGCGACGACCTAGCACTCAATGCCCAACAAGTTTCTGGCGTTAATGCAGATAGAGAGCTTCCGGTTGTTTGGGCTGTAGCCAAAGGTTCTTTTATCAACAAATTAATTCTAGTACCTTCTGCATTACTCATTAGCGCAGTTGCCAGTTGGTTAGTCACTATACTTTTGATGCTTGGTGGCTTGTTTCTCTGCTATGAGGGCGTTGAAAAACTGTTTCACCAATTTTTCCATAAAAAACACAACCCTGACACTACAAGCAATACCGAGCCTGTTGTTACAGAAACTGAACAAGACAAAATAAAAGGTGCGATACGTACAGACTTTGTGCTTTCTGCAGAAATTATTGTCATTACATTAGGTACTGTTGCAACTGCAGCCTTTAGCCAACAGATTGCTGTTCTCTCAAGTATTGCCATCATCATGACGGTTGGTGTGTATGGATTAGTTGCAGCAATCGTAAAACTCGACGATGGGGGGCTTTATTTAGCAACGCGTGAAGGTGCAGGCCTATTACCCAGTTTGAAACGTAAATTAGGTTTTGGCATTTTGAGTTTTGCGCCCTACATGATGAAATCACTCTCCATCATCGGCACTATTGCCATGTTTTTAGTCGGCGGCGCGATTTTGACTCATGGTATTCCTGCTCTTCATCACTGGATAGAGCATATCGCTAACTCGCTTAACAATGCTTTCTTGCAAGCTGTAGTCAGTGCAGTGCTAAGCGGTGTATTTGGTACTATTGCAGGAGCGTTGGCTTTGCTTTTAGTCAGCTTTGTCAGTCGTGTAATCCCCAAGAAAAAACCGGCTTAAAAAACTGGGCAGCCGAACATGAACACTACAGACATCATTGGCTACATTTCAGCATTTTTAACGACTTTGGCCTTTGTACCACAAGCCCTTCACTCTTGGAAAACCCGAGATCTTTCGGGAATTTCATTACCCATGTATAGCCTATTTAGCCTAGGCGTTGCGGGGTGGTTAGTTTATGGCATATTGATTTCAAGTTGGCCAATTATGATTGCCAATAGCATTACTTTAGTTCTTGCCTGTGCGGTTTTAATCTTAAAAATCAAACATCCAAATGCAGATTGAAAATAGCAAAATTCTTGTGGGTACCTTTATTTTTTAGCCAAAAAACCCAATTCCGTAAGCTCTTCCAATAACTGATTTCCCACCACACGGTAACCTTCAGCGTTAGGGTGCACATAGTCCGACTTTAAACTATTCTTAGCCAACACTTCAGTAAACAACTCTTCAATTAAAGGCACATCATTTTCTTTTGCAAGCTTTGCATAAAGGGCATGGTCAGATAAATTTCCAAAAGCAGCCCCTACAGGGCTAAAGGCAGGAATAGCCAATAATAATGTTGGAATATTTTTTGCCTTAGCTGCCGCCAATATCGCTTTTAAATTTTGCTCTGTTTCACTTTCAGGAAGCTTTCTCAAAAAATCATTACCCCCTAGCGCCACAATTAAAAAATCCACTTTGTGCTCATCCAACAAGTCTGGTAATCGCTCCAAACCTTGTGCTGACGTATTACCTGGCACACCTGCATTAATGACATTCCACCGAGTTTGAGCGGCGAGCAAGCTAGGGTAATCTTGGTGTTGATCTGCGCCAGTGCCGTACGTTAAGCTATCACCCAAAACAAGCACTGTGGATTTTTCTGGCAATGCGGCATATTGCTTGGAGCCGCAAGCAATCACTAGGACTGAAAGAAAAATAATGACGCATACACTTTTAATAAACTGCATTTCTAAGTCTCTATTTTCTTAAAGAATACACCACAATATTATCACCTGCCTTATAGCCAAAAATAGCGTTTCCACCTGCTGCTACTGCCACATATTGCACACCATCAATTTCATAACTGATAGGAGGTGCATTCACACCTGCATCCACCTTTGTCTGCCAGAGTAAATCGCCAGTATTGCTACTATAGGCATTAAAATTACCACTGCCCTCCCCCATAAACAACAAACCACTGCTCGTTGCGAGTAAGCCGCCTGTAAGTGGTTGTTCGGTTTTAACTTGCCAGCGCATTTTTCCTGTAGTCAAATCAATGGCGGACAACACACCCCAACGCGGATCTTTGGTCGGCTCTGATGACGCGTAACGTATAGCAGGCAATCCATTTTTAGCAGGTTCTTCTACTAAAGTATATTTAATTGGGGCATGAATCCCTGCAACAAAACTCATTTGCTGCTGCTCGTCTAATGCGTTTGGCCCCCAGTTAGACCCTCCCAAAATACCTGGGTACAAAACCGTGCCTTCTTTAGTCGCTTTGGCAAACAGATTTTTCTGTGGCACAAAGGCATCTGACTTCATTAACAACTCACCTGTTGCTCGATCATGTACGTAATACCACCCCATCTTGCTCGCCTGACCTACCGCAGCGATCTTCTTGCCATCTTTCATATAATCAAACAGGGCTGGAGGACTAGCTAGATCGTAGCCCCACACATCATGAGGCACTTGCTGATAATGCCATTTGAGCTTGCCAGTCTCCGTATCTAGAGCCACTAATGAAACCGTATATAAGTTATCTCCTGGACGGGAAATATCATTCATTTGTGGCGATGGATTACCCGTGCCGAAATACAGTGTATTGGTATGAGTATCAATCGCTGGTGTACTCCATGCAGAGCCGCCGCCATAACGCCATGCTTCTTTGTTGTTCACAACATTCGCTTTTTCTGCGGCAACGTCTCTATTCAACGGGATGCCATCTGAAGTCGTTTCAGCGAACACGCCCTCCCAACCTTGCGTTGGAATCGTATCAAACTGCCAGATACGCTTGCCACTTTTAACATCGTAAGCTGCAAGAAAACCGGGGCGGCCGTAACGGCCATCTACGCCAATCACCGCACCCAGTGGCGCATCCAGCCTTGGAGTATCAACATGCAAGCCATAACCTACGCCAGTAATGCCTACAATCACTTTACCGTGATAGACCACTGGTGCCATAGAAATACCCACACCTGTACCACCGTAAGTCTCTTTCTGGCTTTTTGCATCTGCGCTACTTAATGAACTACTACTCTCGGTAAGCGCAGTGTCATCAGCCACGTCAATATCCCAAACTTTTGCACCGTTCTTGGCATCTAAAGCAATCAAACGTGCATCCACCGTACCAATAAACACTTTGCCATCACTCACCGCAACGCCGCGATTAGCTGGTCCACAACACATTTTCCAGTTGGCTCTACGCTCATGCTGATAACGCCATAGCTCATGACCGGTTTTGGCATCCAAAGCGGCCACATGGTTATAAGGCAGTGACACGTACATCACACCATCCACCACAATAGGCGATGCCTGAAAGCTTGCCACTACACCGCTCTTGAACTGCCAAGCCAAAGTTAAATCTTTCACATTGTGTGGATTAATCTGAGTAAGTGGCGACAACCTTTGGTTAGAATAATCGCGTCCAAAACTCGGCCATTCTTTTGCAGCTTGACCGCTCATAGATTGTTTAGGCAGGCTAGAGCAAGCCGCAAGTACAAAACAACTTAGCAATAACAGGCTTTTCAAAATCATCGATTTTGGTTGATAACTCATTACGGACTTCCTTAAACTTGACTTAAAAAATTGGTTACAGATTTTAGAGTATACAGATGTGTATAGTTTTTTCCTATATTGCACGCATCAATTCAAGAAAAGCATTAAAGCTTTGCAGCATTGATGCCGTTGCTACTAGTAACTAACAGCGATTCACAGGGAGAACAAAATGACCATCTACAAAGTAATCAATGAGCAAAATAATATAGTGACTGAATACTACCTACAATATGATTTAGCCCTAAAAAGTGCGGCAGACATGATGACTTGGTTTTCGGGCAACAGTTATCACGTTGAATCGCAAGTGTATGACGATATTGCTAGTCAAGAATAATCTACATGAATGAACGCATTCAGCAGTTACTTAACCAAATCAACACACTTGAAGATGAGCTACGCACTGCGCTTAACGAGCAGCCTTCAAGTTTACTTTTTCAAATTAAAGGTAAGCGTGTTGAATTTGAACAATCCATACAAGAGGCGCATCTTCGACTAAAGACCAGCTTCTTTCGATGGCTAGTCACCAATCGGCCACAGAACCTCATTACTGGGCCGATTATTTACGCCATGATTATTCCTTTAGTCATTACCGACCTATTTGTCAGTTTTTACCAATTCGCCTGCTTTCCGATTTACGGCATTAAAAAAGTACGTCGTGGCGACTATATGATTTTTGATAGGCAACAACTGCATTATCTGAACTGGATAGAAAAATTTCACTGTACCTATTGTGCCTATGCTAACGGTTTAGTAGCTTACATTACTGAAATTTTAGCTAGAACCGAACAGTATTTCTGTCCAATTAAACATGCCCGAAAAGTTTTAGGCACTCATGGCAGATATGCACGCTTTTTAGAATTTGGTGAGGCTGAAAACTATGAGGCCAAGCTAGAAGAATATCGACAGGCGCTTAACAAAGA
>CAYQZK010000062.1:1932-10898 GCA_964422015.1 uncultured Methylotenera sp. | reverse complement strand
GAATGGCTGCGAAGCCCACTTTTAATCGTAACAGCCGCGATACCCAGTACATGTATGTTAATGGTAGGTTTGTACGCGATAAGTTGATAGCACACGCGATTCGTCAGGCTTATCAGGATGTGTTGCATCATGACCGTCATCCGGCCTTTGTATTGTTCTTGGAACTGGATCCGAACTTAGTTGATGTGAACGTGCACCCCGCTAAAACAGAAGTCCGTTTTAGGGATGGTCAGGCATTGCATCGTTTTATTTTCCATTCATTGCATAAAGCTTTAGCAACACCTACTGGTGCATCTAATGCGGTGACAGCGGGTCAAGCTGCATATAATCCTTTTGCAAGTCATCATCCAGCAACAGCTCAATATCCAAGTTATCAATCGCAGATTAATTTAAGTGCGAGTGAGCCCTCTAGCTTTTATCAAACTTTATTTGGCAGTTCCCAATCTCATCCGCAAAACAGCATAAATAGTGATGCTCTGTTGACCAATAGGAACGTGGCGTATGGGCAAGCTGGTTTTGATGGCAATATCAATAATTCAGATGCTACGTCAGCGGATTTTCCTTTGGGTTTTGCTGTAGGGCAGATACACGGTATCTATGTGTTAGCACAAAATGCACAAGGCTTAGTGGTAGTGGATATGCACGCTGCACATGAGCGCATCATGTATGAAAGGCTCAAAAATGCGTTGGATACACAAAGTGTTGCCATGCAACCCTTACTACTGCCTGTCAGTTTTAATGCGGATAAGCTTGAAGTAGCTACTGTGCAAGAAGTGCTAGCCAGTAACGATGGTAGTTTGCAGCAACTTGGATTTGATATTGCCATATTGTCGCCTACTACACTTGCGGTGCGTGCCGTTCCAACCATGTTGCAGGAGGCTGATGCTGTGACTTTGGCGCGAGATGTGTTGCGTGACTTGCGTGAGTATGGTGCTTCACGTGCATTGACTGAGCGCAGAAATGAATTGCTGGGTACCATGGCTTGTCATGCTGCAGTGCGTGCAAATCGTGTGCTGGCTATTCCGGAAATGAATGCTTTGTTGCGAGATATGGAAGCGACTGAACGTTCAGGTCAGTGTAATCACGGTCGCCCGACTTGGTTTCAGGTTTCATTATTAGACTTAGACAAGATGTTTATGCGCGGCAAGTAATAATGAAATCAATATTACCTCCAGCAATATTTCTCATGGGCCCCACAGCTAGCGGCAAGACTGGTGCGGCGGTTGAGCTTTATTCAAAGCTACCCGTTGAGCTCATTAGTGTGGATTCTGCATTGGTGTTTAGGGGAATGGACATCGGAACAGCCAAGCCAGATGCTGAAACTCTGGCAAAAGCGCCTCATTATTTGATTGATATTATCGATCCTACCAGCGCTTATTCTGCTGCAAATTTTAGAAGTGATGCTTTGCGCTTGATGGCTGAAATTACTGCACGTGGCAAAGTCCCCTTGTTGGTGGGTGGTACGATGTTGTACTTCAAGGCATTACAAGATGGGATGAGCAATTTGCCTGAGGCTGACCCAGAAGTGCGCGCAGCATTGGATGCAGAAGCCGCACAAATAGGTTGGCCAGCCATGCATGCCAAGTTGGCAGAAATTGACCCTGATACCGCAGCGCGTTTACAGCCTGCAGACTCGCAACGCATAGAGCGGGCGCTTGAGGTTTTTCGAATTACGGGAAAAACGATGACAGTCTTACATCAGGAGTCAAGCGGTGAGGGTTTGCCTTATCGATTACTTAAAATTGCGCTAGTGCCGAGTGACCGTAAAGTGTTGCATGAGCGTATTGCTTTAAGATTCGACCAAATGCTGAAAGCGGGATTTCTTGATGAAGTCAAAGCGTTAAAAAATAAATATCCAATGCTTACGGCAGAGAGTACTTCTATGCGTTGCGTCGGTTATCGGCAAGCTTTAGAACATCTAGCTGGTGAGTATGGTGTTGCTGAGTTGCGGGACAGGGGGATTTTCGCTACCCGTCAGTTGGCCAAACGTCAACTGACATGGTTGCGTGGAATGGATGATGTAGTGCAAGTGGATTGTTTGAATCCTGATATGCAGGAAATCGTGTTATATGAAATTAACCGGTTTATTCAAGGCTAAATGAGGGCTTATGATGAGAAATTTTGTTAAAGAAAACTTAGTATTAGTGATTGGTATAAGTTTGCCTGCGCTATTGATTGTTTTGTTTTTTGTGGCAACGGTGATTCCAAAGTCTATGAGCACGCCACCACAATATGAAATGCTGTTTACCACTATGCATTATGACTATCAAAATCCGTCAGATTATCAGTTGGACTTTAGTGTCAAAGATCAGCAACTGATGGTTAAAGCTAAAAAAGGTGATGAGAAATTTAGAAACTACAATACAAAAAAACTCATGGCGTATGACGGTAAAACAGAAACTGTGCGTGAACTTAGCTTAGATATAGCCAAAATTGCCGAAGCCGCCAGCAACGGCGAAGTGCTTTTAGAGCAAACCAAAAATATGCGTATAGACCCCACAAGTACATCGCCTGATGGATATGTACTGGAGGGTCCAAATTACGGAGGCACGGGCTTAGTGGGTGGTATGTTTGGAGGGGGTTATCGTAACGGAGGCTTTAGGCTTAAAAAAGGCAGTGTGGGTTATAAAGTACCTGATGCTCAACAAAACTATTACTACAACCAACTGCAATTTGTTGGCTGGGTAGTGAGTAGGTAGGGTGGCTAACATGTTGCAAAAATCCACGTTGCATAAAGAAGATGCCCTTCAGGAAATAGTCGCACTCACTCAGCAGCATCAGATTTCGTTAGCAGAAATTACCGCAGCCCTATCTCAACCAAAAGCACTTGCAGATAAGCAGTCCACAAGTGTTTTATCCAGATTGTTTAGCTATATTGGCGGTATTTTTGTATTTGCTGGCATTGGTATTTTTATCTCAATGTACTGGCATGATTTCGGCTCTGCAGCGCGTGTTGCGGTAACCCTAGGAACAGGGTTTATCGTGTTTATCATGGCGCTAGTTTGTTTGCATGATAATAAATATGAACGTGTTGCCATGCCATTATTTTTGACGGCCTCATTTTTACAACCTATGGGTATTTTTGTCATGTTGCAGGAGTACTCAACAGGTGGCGATGCTCGTTACGGCATATTGTTAATGGCGGCGTATATGTTGATTCAGCAGGGGGCAACTTTTCAAGCCAAACGGCACACTGTGCTGGCATTCTCCGCTATCTTTTTTGGCAGTGTATTTTTGGTTACTTTGTTCGATCTTTGGGATATGAATGGCAACCTGATAGCTGCGGTAATGGGTGTGTCGCTCATGTGCATTGCTTATGCTCTTAATCAATCACGTCATTCTGCCATTGCGGCTTTTTGGTATGTGATTGGCTCAATTACTTTGCTGAGCTCGGCATTTGATGCAATGAAAAACACGCCATTAGAGGTGAGCTATTTAGGCCTTTCCGCGTTAATAATATTTTTGAGCACTATGGTGCGCAGTCGATCACTGCTTGTCGTTGGAACAATCTCCATGTTGTTTTACGTGGGCTATTACACGGCGGAACATTTTGCAAATGTAGTGGGTTGGCCAATTGCTTTGATGATTATTGGTGTGGTTTTAATTGCCCTGAGTTCGGCGGCGGTAAAGCTCAACAGGAAATATATTCAATCCATTTAGATATGATGGTATTTGCATACAGGTGATTAAGTTGACTTTAGCTTAATTTGACTCATCTTATGGTATATTTACACGCCCTTAATTTGCACATTTAATCAGATAAAAAATCGTGTAATTTTGAATCGCTTGAGTGGTTTTTTGAATTTTTTAAAAAGAGAAAGTTTTTATGTTAGATAGCATTCGTTCAGTAGCACAAGGTTGGGTTGGAAAAGCTTTATTGGCTTTAATTACAATTCCTTTTGCGTTATTTGGTATTGACTCTTATTTGAACCAAGCGGGCAATAATGTTGCTATTGCTGAATTTGGCGGCAATAGTGTTTCTCACCAAGAATTTACAAATGCGCTACAAGAGTTTCGTGATCGTTTGCAGTCAGAAAAAGTTGATCCTGCACAGTTAGATAGCCCAGAAGTTAAGGCTTTAGTTTTAGATAAACTCATTAACAAGCAACTTTTGAATGAAGAAATTAAGCGTGCAAACTTTGCTATTAGCGATGTTCAATTAGCTACTTATATTACTGGCATGCCTGATTTCCAAAAGGATGGAAAGTTTTCTCAAGAACTATATGATCAAGTTTTACAGCAAAATAGTTTAAGTCCATCAAGATTTGAGGCGGGTATGCGTGCTGATCTGCTGGCTCAACAAGCGCAAGATGGCATTGCAAAGCTTAGCTTTATGACTAATGCACGTGCCAACGAAGCATTTAAATTAAATAATCAGCAGCGCGTTGTTTCTGTAGCTGAAATTAAAACAAAAGATTTTATTGAAAATGTGAAAGTGGATGCTGCCGAAGTTAAGGCTTATTACGAAAAGCATAAAAACAAGTTTGTTGTGCCTGAGCAGGTGAAAATTGAATTTGTTCTACTTTCTGCCAGTACTTTGATTAGAGGTATTCAAGTCGATGATGCAGAAGTGAAGAAGTTCTATGAAGAGAATGTGTCTAAATTTCAAGGCGATGAAAAAAGACGTGCTAGCCATATTTTGATTGGTTTTGGGGTGAGTGCTACTCCAGAGCAAAAGCAACAAGCTAAAGATAAAGCGCAAGAATTATTGGCGATGATTAAAAAAGATCCTAGCAAGTTTGAATCGCTAGCAATCAAAAACTCTCAAGACCCAGGTTCAGCAGTAAAAGGTGGTGATCTTGGTAGTTTTGGCCGTGGAGCTATGGTAAAGCCATTTGAAGAAGCTGCTTTTAGTATGAAAGTCAACGAAGTGAGCAATTTGGTGGAATCTGAGTTTGGATACCATATTATCAAGGTAACAGCGATTGAAGGTGAAAGCTCAGATTACGACAGCTTAAAATTAAAAGTTAAGGCAGAGTTGATGTACCAGAAAGCACAAGCGGCTTTTGTAGAAAAGGCTGAGAGCTTCAGTGATATGGTGTATGAGCAATCAGGCAGTTTGGAACCAGCCGCTAAAGCTTTCGGTAGCCAAGTGCAAACCTCTGAATGGTTAAGCCGTGAAAAAGGGGCTGAATTCTTTAAAAGTGAAAAATTGATGAACGCAATTTTTTCAGATGAAGTACTTAAAGATCACCGCAATACTGAGGCTATAGAAGTGTCACCTAATAACTTGGTTTCTGCTCGATTGCTTGAGTATAAGCCATCTGCACCAAGAAGCTTTGATGAGGTTAAAGCGGGTATTGAAGGTGTGTTGAAGTTAGAAGCTGCTGCGAAGCTTGCATTGGCTAAAGGTGAGGCTGCTTTAAAAGATCTGCAAGCAGGCAAAACTATTAACAATATTGAGTGGATACCTGAAGTGACTGTGGATCGTAAAAACGCACAAGGGTTGACTGAACTAGCAATGAACCAAGTATTCAAAACAAATGTGGCTAAATTGCCAGCATACTCTGGCTTAGCTGATAGTAAACAGGGGTATTTGTTGGTGAAAGTACTTAAAGTTGAAGAGCCATCTACTGATGCAGATGCAAAGCAAGCAGCACAGGCAGAATTAAACTCAGCTTTATCTAATGAGTATCTTGCGGCTTACAAGCGCTCATTACGTGAAAAAAGCGCAGTTAAAGTGAATATGAAGCTGCTTAACGGCAATTAGACTTTAGGGTGCCTCTAGTTTAGCGACTGATTAATAGTCAACAATAAGCCGTAGTTCTGCGTAAGTAGGATTGCGGCTTTTTTTATCATGAGTGGTTAAGGCCTATCTTTTTGAGAACATCATCAACATTAGTGTTATCTGTTGTGCTTGCCAGTTTGGCTGCTTTGGCACCATTTGCTATTGATACCTATTTGTCTGCGTTCCAAGTGCTTGAGATTGAGTTGTCGGGTTCGTCTTTATCCTTACAGCAAAGCCTTACGTTTTATCTACTACCGTATGCTTTGATGACCTTATGGCATGGCGCAATTTCAGATTCAATAGGGCGCATTACTACGATTAAATGGGGTCTGGGCATTTTTGTATTGGCTTCAATAGGTTGTGCATTTGCGCCTAATGTTGAGACGCTCTGGTTTTTTCGTGCATTGCAGGGGTTGTCTGGTGGCGCTGGTAACGTAGTAGCGCGTGCAATGGTGCGTGACCTTTTTGAAGGTCCTCAAGCTCAACGTGTAATGGCAACGGTGCAAATGTTATTTGGTATTGCACCTGCAGTTGCACCAATCATTGGTGGATTGTTACTCGGTATTCATTGGCAGGCGATTTTTGTATTTCTAGCAATTTATGCTGCGTTAAGCTTGTGGGCAGCCATACGTTATCTACCTGAAACTATGCCAGTTCAAAAGCGCATGCCACTTTCAGCCAAGCAGGTGATGAAAGATTACCGTGTGATTTTTGGTGATAGTCAGTTCAATCAACTGGTGTTTTCACTAGGTGCAAATTTTGCAGGATTTTTTGTTTATGTGTTGGCTAGCCCTATATTTTTGGTTAAGCATTTAGGTCTAAATCAGCAGCAATTTGGCTATATGTTTATTCCAACGGTATGCGGCATGATATTAGGGTCGTATCTTGCCAAACGTGCTGCTGGCCGATATGCAAAACACAAGGTGGTTAAAGTTGCTTATGCATGGATGGCGGTGATGGTGCTGAGTAACTTGCTAGTGAGTTTTACTTTGCCAGCTTATTGGGTTTATAACATAGTGCCCGTGGCTTTATTTAATATCGGCATGGCGTTGGCGATGCCTATTCTCTCAATTGCCGCTTTAGACCGACATCCAAAAATTCGTGGTACCGCAGCCTCTGGGCAAGCTTTTGTGCAAATGCTGCTCTCTACAGTTTCAGCAGGACTGATTGTTCCTTTGATGTGGTATGCACCATCAGGTTTAGCATTAGCTATGGCAGCTTATTTAGCACTAGCGTGGTTCACCATTCGAAAAAGTAAGCTGTGGCAAGGCGCTGAATCTTAATCCTGAATAGCGCTCTTTTGAAGTTTTGTCCACTTCTCTCTAAGCTCTAAGAATAGACCCAACTCCAAAGCAGGATCAATTCAAGGTATACCCTAAATAATATTGAGGTATGCTCTTTGTTTAGAACTCTTCCCAGTCATCGTTACTCTGTGAGTTCTTTGCTGATAATTTTGCTGGTACTGATCTTAATGCTGGTTTTGCAATTGCAGTTTTTGATGAACGAGACGCTGGCCTAGTGCCTGTGTGCGATTTATCACCACTTAATTGAAATGCACTGACGGTTTCAATCAGGTTTACTGCTTGCTCAACTAATGATTCAGCCGCCGCAGCTGCTTGCTCAACCAATGCCGCATTCTGTTGTGTCACTTCATCCATGCTGGTAATTGCATTATTAACCTCATCGATACCAGCACTTTGCTCTGAAGATGCGGCTGTAATTTCACCCATAATGTCTGTCACACGTTGCACAGATGTCACGATCTCTTGCATCGTGTTACCAGCAGTTTCTACCTGTTTTGTACCTTCAGCAGTTTTGTTTACAGAGTCCACAATGAGCTCTTTAATCTCTTTTGCTGCTGTTGCTGAGCGTTGCGCTAGGTTACGCACTTCACCTGCCACCACTGCAAAACCACGGCCTTGTTCGCCAGCACGTGCAGCTTCAACTGCGGCATTAAGTGCAAGAATATTGGTTTGGAAAGCGATGCCATCAATCACTGAAATAATATCTTCAATCTTTTTGGCACTTTCATTAATTGCACTCATGGTATCTACTACTTGACCAACAACTTCACCACCTTTAACAGCGACACCAGAAGCGGCTGCTGCTAATTGGTTGGCTTGTTTGGCGTTTTCAGCATTTTGCTTCACCGTGCTAGCAAGCTCTTCCATGCTAGAGGCTGTTTCTTCTAGGCTGGAGGCCTGTTGCTCAGTTCTACTTGAAAGGTCGTTATTGCCTGAGGCAATTTCTCCTGCTGCAGTGTTGATGGTTTCACCTGCTTCACGCACCTGTACAATGACCTCTGTCATTTGATCCATTAGGGCGTTGACGCCATCGCATAGACTGGCAATCGCGCCAGATTTACCTTCTATTGGCACTCGTGTTGATAAGTTGCCTTCTTTTGCGGCTTCAATAATGCTTTGGGTTTCTTCAACTGCGGCAGAAAGTGCGGATGCACTCTTATATTGCTCGGTAATATCAGTTGCGTATTCGACCACTTTGAAAGGATTGCCGTTGATATCCATAATGGGGTTGTAGGAAGCTTGTAGCCAGATTTCCTTATTACCTTTGGCAATGCGTTTGTATTGCCCCATTTGAGGCTCACCTTTCGTTAAGTGATCCCAAAAGGCTTTGTATTCAGAGCTAGAACGATAATTAGGCTCTATAAACATGCTATGGTGATTACCGACGATTTCTTGTTCTGAATAACCGGTGAAATTAGCGAAGTTGGTGTTAACGGCGGTAATTTTACCGGTGAGGTCAAATTCAATCACGCCTTGAATTTTATCAATGGCTGCAAGTTGCCCTGCATTGTCAGCGGCTTGCAGTTTTTGCGCGGTGATGTCGATGGTGTAATTAACAATCTTATAGACTTTGCCATTTAAATCAAAGATTGGGTTGTAAGAGGCTTGTATCCAGACTTCTTGACCATTTTTAGCAATGCGTTTGTATTGCCCAGCATCGCTGCCGCCGGCCACCAACCTATTCCATAGAATTGTATAATCCTCACTCTTGGCGAAGGTAGGGTCTAACACGATGCTCACATGTTTACCTACCAACTCATTTTCGGCATAACCTAACATTTTCAGGTAAACCGCATTGGTTTTAAGTACGGTGCCATCTATCGCAATTTCAATGACACCTTGCGATTTTCCTATTGCTTCAATTTGACCCTCATAATCAGCATTTTTTAAATTGAGCTCAGTAGTATCGGTAGCGTATTCCACGACTTTGTAAA
>CAYQZK010000062.1:0-1832 GCA_964422015.1 uncultured Methylotenera sp. | reverse complement strand
GCATTTTTTAAATTGAGCTCAGTAGTATCGGTAGCGTATTCCACGACTTTGTAAAAAACGCCAGCCACATCGGCAATCGGGTTATATGATGCATCAAGCCATACTTCCTTACCTTTACTATCAATGCGTTTGAATCTTCCTGTAATCGCTTCACCACGATTAAGTTTTGCCCAAAAATCTTTGTATTCTGGGCTATTGCGGTAAGTGGCATCAACTAATGCACTGTGATTTTTGCCCACTACTTCAGATAAGCTGTACCCAAATACTTTCAATAAAATGTCATTAGCCGTAATGACGTTACCGTTCATATGAAATTCAATCACGCCAGTAGATTTGCTAATCGCGGCAAGCTGATTCTCAAATAAGGTGGATTGTTCTTTGCCGAGAATCGCCATCTCTTGTTGCTCATTCACATTAGAGCTGAACATGGTTTGCATGACTTTCAGCGCACGTGACACCTGACTGAGCTCATCATTACCTTCAATATCAATGGCAGTATTTAAATTACCCTCAGCAATTTTTCCAAACGCATCAATCGTCGACTCAATTGGTCTGGTGATAGTGCGCAGAACAAAAATACCCATCCAAACCAAAATGGCAATCGCAACACCTAAGGCGCTAAATGAATACAAGCGTGTATTTTCAAATCTTGAAACACCTGCTTTATACTCATCATTTGCAACATCAAATTGCAGTTTGCTCAACGCATCCACATCAACACTCGCCGTCGCGTAGAGTTCACGCGCAACTACAGCAAGTCTTTTTGTTTCGTTATAATCATTGGCGCGTAAGCTTGAAAGTGCTGGTTTCAATGCTTCTTTCACAAACTTGCCGCGACTTTCACTAAATTTATCAGCTAGAGCTTTTTCTTCAGCAGTTAAATTGTTCTTGGCCATGTAATCATTCCATAAGCCTCCGATAATCTCGATATTCTTTTCAATACTGTCTGCAGATTTTGTGGCAATTTCTGGATTCATCACCTGTACTGCTTCTGTGGCTGAGCTGTCTATGCTGACCTCACTCAGCGCGGTTCTTAACAAGGTTCTGTTTTCAAGCATGCGCTTTGTAATTTCGCCGAGATCTCTTGTTGAAACCATGCGATCTTCATAAACGCTCTTAAAGCTATCCATAGTCGCTGATAAACCATACACGCCATAGCCCGTTAGCATCGCTGCATTGATAATTGCCAATGCCATAATGCTGAATAAACGTTGGCCAACATTTAGGTTTTGCAGCAACGTTTTTAGCTTGTAGGACCACGAAATTTGAACTACTTTGCCGTTGATGACTTTGAGACCGTTTGCTTTGCCATTTTTAAACAATGCATAGGCTTCATCTGCCGCATTAATTTGCTGGCGCGTTGGTTTTCTTCGCGCCGAAAGAAAACCTGTGATTTGCCCACTTGTAAAAATAGGTGCAGCATTAGCCTCTACCCAGTAAAAGTCGCCATTTTTGGTGCGATTTTTAACAATGCCTGTCCACGGTCTACCTGCTTGTAAATTACGCCACATATCTTCAAATGCCTCTTCTGGCATGTCTGGGTGGCGCACGATATTGTGGTTAGCGCCAATAAGTTCAGCTGCACTGTAACCACTAATTTTGATGAAGCTATGGTTAGTGTAGGTAATATTTCCCTTAAGGTCAGTTTTAGTCAGCATAAATTCTGACTCATCAAACGTGACTTCTTTATTAGTGACAGGCATGTTGATTTTCATGATATTTACCGTTTGTGTGGTTTAAGTTAAATGGTGCTAATTGAAAAGTTGTATAAATGGTCATCACATAAAAAATGTGAACCTACTGAACTATTGTTTTTACGAAAATCAAAATTT
>CAYQZK010000061.1:0-11080 GCA_964422015.1 uncultured Methylotenera sp. | reverse complement strand
TAGCGCGCAATGTTTCTAGTAATTTGATACCGTTGTGCTTGATGCATGGTGTACCAATTTCAAGAATATCAACGTGTGGAGCAACTTTAGCTGCTAAAGCGACGGTGCCGTCAAAATCTAGTGAATCTAATGCCATTTGGGTTTGTGCCACGATACATCCTCCAACTTAAAATAAATCAACCACTGATTTATTTAGATTAAAAATACAAAAAATTACAAATTAAGAAAATTGCTAAATTGTGCACAAAACGCACATTTCGCAATAATAACCGCACTTTACGTGAAAATTCAAATTTTTTATGCTTATTTACAGAAATTTATAGTCGTTTTTAATACCTAAATCACTATCAACTTCGCGTAGATATAGTAAATTAGCCACTCATATTAAGATTACTGAAATTCGACTATTTTTCTATTTCTTTTGCAAGATTTCCACTAATGCACTTACAAGTAGCTCGGATTGCTCATCAGTACCAATCGTAATACGTAAATAAGGAGCAATTCTCGCTGGCGATTTAAAGTGACGCACAATAATGTTTTTTTCACGTAACGCAGCTGTTAATTCAGCGCCGCTTTTAGTTGAATGCTTTGCAAAAATAAAGTTTGCGCCTGATCGCAATACTTCAAAATCCAACACTTGCAGTCCCTGCGTCAAAGCATTGCGCGTAGCAATCACCTTATGACAAGTTTCTTCAAAATACTCAACATCTTGCATAGCAGCTATAGCACCAGCCGAAGCAAACCGATCAATAGGATACGAATTAAAGCTGTCTTTCACTCGAGTTAAAGCTTCAATCAAATCAGGCGAACCTAACGCATACCCTACGCGCAAACCGGCTAGTGAACGCGCTTTAGATAAGGTATGCGTCACCAACAGATTGGGATAGTTATGTATTAAATTAACCGCCGACTCTGTACCGAAATCAACATAGGCTTCATCAATAACAATCACTGAGTTTGGATTGTGCTGCAACAACTTTTCTATCTTATTAAGTGCAAGCGGTATCCCAGTCGGCGCATTTGGATTTGGGAAGATAATGCCACCATTGGGCCGGAAATAATCTTCGATATGAATCGTGAAGTCTGCAGACAATGGAATGGTTTCATAATGAATTCCATACAAACCACAATAAACAGGATAAAAACTATAGGTGATATCAGGAAACAGCAAAGGTTTGTCGTGATTCAACAAAGCCTGAAAAACATGCGCCAAAACTTCGTCTGAACCATTGCCCACAAAAACTTGGTTGGCATGCAAACGATGTGATTGCGCAATTGCAGTCCTCAGCGCATCAGAATTAGGGTCAGGATAGAGCCGTAATGTATCTGCCGCCTCACGTTTTAACGCCTCGATAACCTTAGGGCTAGGTCCATAAGGATTTTCATTGGTATTCAGCTTAACAAGATTATCTAGTTTAGGCTGCTCACCTGGAACATAAGGTGTTAGCTTATGTACTACATCACTCCAAAACCGACTCATTTACTTTAACCTGAATTCCGCTGACCTAGCGTGCGCCTGCAAGCCCTCACCGTAAGCCAGTGTTGCAGCAACTTTACCTAATACCTGCGCACCTGCAGAAGACACCATAATCAGACTTGAGCGCTTTTGGAAATCATACACACCTAATGGTGATGAAAATCTTGCTGTACGCGAAGTTGGCAGCACATGATTTGGGCCAGCGCAGTAGTCACCAAGAGACTCGCACGTGTCTCTACCCATAAAAATAGCACCAGCGTGCTTAATCTTTGGTGTAAAAGCCAAAGGATCTTCTATAGAGAGCTCCAAATGCTCTGGTGAAATATAGTTGCTAATTTTTGCCGCCTCATCTAAATCACGTACGTGAATCAAAGCGCCTCTATCAGTCAACGAGGTTCTAATAATGTCTTTACGCGGCATTTCTTCAACCAATCGCTCAATGCTCGCGCTGACCTGATCTAAAAACGCTGCATCTGGACTCAACAATATAGCCTGAGCCAATTCATCGTGCTCAGCCTGTGAGAACAAATCCATCGCAACCCAGTCAGGATTAGTTTTACCATCACAAATCACCAAGATTTCTGATGGCCCTGCCACCATATCAATACCCACCACACCAAAAACACGACGTTTTGCTGCGGCAACATAAGCATTACCTGGGCCAACGATTTTATCGACTTGTGGCACAGTTTCAGTACCATAAGCTAACGCACCTACAGCTTGTGCGCCACCAATACAAAATACTCGATCAACTCCACACACAGCGGCAGCGGCTAACACCAACTGATTTTTTTCACCATTAGGTGTAGGCACAACCATAATGAGTTCTTGTACGCCTGCAACTTTTGCAGGAATCGCATTCATCAGCACAGATGAAGGATAAGCCGCTTTACCCCCAGGCACATACAAACCTACTCGATCTAACGAAGTAACTTGCTGCCCAAGCAATGTGCCATCTGCCTCAGTGTAGCTCCAAGAAGCCATTAGCTGTTTTTCATGATAAGCACGCACTCGATCTGCCGCCACTTGTAAGGCTTTACGTTGGTCTTCAGGTAAGCCATTTAATGCTGCGGTTAACTCAGATTGGTTAATTTCCAACTCAGACAAATGAGTTGCACTAGTTTTATCAAAACGATTGGTATATTCCAGAACCGCTACATCGCCGCGCTTTTTAATGTCTTTCAGTATATTTGCCACCACTTCATCAACACCATCATCTTGCGCAGTTTCAAAAGCAAGCAAGCCTTTTAGCTTAACGTCAAAATCTGCATCTAAAGTGGAAAAACGTCTAATGTTCATAACTTAAACCTAATAAATTAACTATTTCTTATCTGCAATAACTCGCGAAAATGCATCCATAATGGGCTGAATTTTAGCTCTATTTAATTTGAGCGAAGCCTGATTAACAACCAAGCGCGAGCTGATATCACCAACTTCTTCTACAGCTTTCAAGTTGTTAGCTCGCAATGTTCCGCCAGTGCTCACCAAGTCAACAATCACATCTGCCAAACCAACTAAAGGGCCCAATTCCATGGAACCATAAAGCTTAATCAAGTCTACGTGCATCCCTTTTGCGGCAAAATGCTCACGCGCTGTTTTCACATACTTAGTCACCACCTTCAGACGAGCGCCGCTTCGGATAGATCCAAAATAATCAAAATCCTCACGTACAGCCACCATCATTTTGCATTTGGCTATTTGCAAATCAATAGGCTGATACAAACCTTCGCCGCCATGCTCATCTAAAACATCCTTACCAGCAATACCTAAATCTGCAGCACCATACTGCACATAAGTAGGCACATCAGTCGCGCGCACAATAATGAGACGAACATCCTCACGGTTTGTGGGCAGAATCAGCTTACGTGAAGATTCTGGATCTTCCAGTGCATGAATTCCAGCAGCAGCCAGTAACGGTGCGGTTTCTTCAAATATACGACCCTTTGAAAGAGCGATAGTAATCATTTAAACTCGCTTCACATTCGCACCCAGTGCATTTAATTTTTCTTCCAAGTGTTCGTAGCCGCGATCCAAGTGGTAAATACGTTCAACCACAGTTTCCCCTCGCGCCACCAACCCAGCTAGCACTAGACTTGCAGAAGCGCGTAAATCTGTTGCCATCACGGTTGCACCATCTAGAAAGTCCACACCTTTGACCAATGCCGTATTACCATCAATGCTGATATCAGCTCCCAACCTTTGCATTTCCTGCACATGCATGAAACGATTTTCAAAAATCGTTTCCGTCACTTTTGCAATACCATCCGCAATTGTATTTAGTGCCATAAACTGTGCCTGCATATCAGTCGGAAAGGCTGGATGCGGCGCAGTACGAATATTCACCGCTTTAAGCTTACCATTACCTTTTACGGTAATGCTGTTGGCGTCACTAGTTACCGTTGCGCCTGCCTCACGCAATTTTTCAATTACTGCATCTAACAAATCAGCACGTGCATTGAGCAGTTTTACTTCACCACCAGTCATTGCTGCAGCCACCATGTAAGTACCAGCTTCAATACGATCGCAAACAACGTTATGTGTTGTACCGCTAAGCTTCTCTACACCTTCAATGGTGATCACATCAGTACCTGCACCCGTGATTTTTGCACCCATTTTAATGAGCATTTCAGCCAAATCAACCACTTCAGGTTCTTTGGCTGCATTTTCAAGCACTGTTGTACCTTGGGCCAAGGCTGCCGCCATCATCAGATTTTCTGTACCTGTAACAGTCACCAAATCCATGTAATAACGTGCGCCTTGCAAACGACGATTCGGCAAGTGCAATGTACTAGCTTGAATATAACCATGCGTGATGTGTATGGCTGCACCCATCGCCTGTAAACCTTTTATATGTAAATCCACAGGACGAGAGCCAATAGCGCATCCACCAGGCAGCGACACACGTGCAGTACCAAATCGAGCCAATAGCGGCCCCAACACCAGAATAGATGCACGCATAGTTTTAACCATCTCATAAGTGGCTTCAAACGATGCAACTTCGCTAGCATCCAAAGTGACATTGGCATGATTGCGCGTAATTTTAACGCCCATCATATCAAGCAATTTAAGGGTAGTATCAATATCCTTTAATGCAGCAATACCACTGAGATTTAGCGGGGTTTCGGCTAATAAAGATGCGCACAAAATTGGCAATGCTGCATTCTTAGCACCAGAAATAGTGACTTCACCACTGAGACGATTACCGCCTTGTATAATTAACTTGTCCAATTATTTATCCGCACTCAACATCGTTTGCAATTCACCACTCTCATACATAGCGCGCATAATGTCTGAACCACCAACAAACTCACCATTGATGTACAACTGCGGAATAGTTGGCCAATTAGCATAAACTTTAATACCCTCACGTACGGCATGATCAGCTAATACATCAACTGCCATATATTTCACATGACAAGCATCCAAGATTTGTGTTGCCAAGTTAGAAAACCCACACTGAGGAAATTTTGGACTGCCTTTCATGTATAACACGACTGGGTTCTTGGTTACTGTTTCTTTAATTTGCGCTTGCACATCCATTAGTACTTCTCCATAACTTAATCTATTTTTTACTAGAGCAGCCTATCGGCCAATTATTTTTTCCACTGCTCTGGTGTTAGTGTTTTCATCGACAAAGCGTGTATTTCCGACCGCATCCGATCACCCAAGGCCGCATAAACCAATTGATGCTGTTGCACCATATTCTTACCTACAAACGCAGGGCTAACAATTACAGCCTCAAAATGAGTACCATCGTCACCCTGTACTTTTATATAATCGCAAGTTAGATGTTGCGTAATATAGCCTTCCAATTGCTGCGCACTTAACACTTTAGCTACCTTTAGTCTGCGGATTATTGACTTATGCTCTTAATTTATAGCCGGATTTTAACATTTTTAGCGTGAGCCATGCTAACACTAAGAACGACGCCCCCACGATAGATAAACTAATCATTGGCGACACATCGCCTTTATCAAAGAAACCATAACGGAAACCGTCAATCATATAAAAAAATGGATTGAGCTGAGACACTTTTTGCCAAAAAGGTGGCAATGAGTGTATTGAATAAAACACACCAGACAAAAAGGATAATGGCACGATGATAAAGTTCTGGAAAGCTGCCATTTGATCAAAACGATCAGCCCATATGCCTGCAATAATGCCAAATGTTCCCAACAAAGCACTACCCAAAACAGCAAAAGCCAAAATCAACCAAGGATTAGCGATACTTAGATCAATAAACAACATGGCAATTAAATAAATACACAACCCAACCACCAAACCACGAATAATGGCTGCCAGCAAAAATGCCAAAAAAAACTGGAAGTGTGTGAGTGGCGTCAAAAGCACAAACACTAAATTACCCATCACTTTTGATTGAATTAGGCTAGATGAGCTATTTGCAAAAGCATTTTGCAACACCGACATCATAATCAGGCCAGGAATTAAGAATGCCGTATAAGTCACACCCTCATAAACCTCAACATGCTGATCCAATACATGCGAGAAAATCAGCAAATACAACAACGCCGTAATAACAGGGGCAGCAACCGTTTGAAAAGATACGCGCCAAAAGCGAAGTAACTCTTTTTTGAATAGCGTCCACGGCCCTCTAAGACTTGGACTCATCATACTGGATTACCCACTAACGATAAAAAGACATCTTCTAAGTCTGCCTCATTCAGCTGCATATCAATAATTTTAATATTCTCAGCGCGTAATGCAGATAACACTAATTCAATTTGCACCATGTCATTTAAAGCAAAGGTAAAAACACCTTGATCATGACTGCGCATTAAGGGCTGTATTGCAGCGGGCAAAGTCACATAACCTAAAGTTAAACGCAATTGCTTGCCTGCAAACTTATTAAGCAAATTCGCTGTGCTATCCAAAGCCACAATTTCGCCTTGCTTCATCATCGCCACTCGACTACACAATGCTTCCGCCTCTTCCAAATAATGTGTGGTGAGAATAATAGTATGACCATCGAAATTAAGCTTTTTAATAAACTCCCACAACATTTGGCGCAACTCTACATCCACACCTGCTGTTGGTTCATCTAGCACAATCACTGGTGGCTTATGCGCCAAAGCCTGTGCAATGAGCGCACGCCGCTTCATACCCCCAGAAAGCTTACGCATATTGGTATGCGCTTTGTCAGAAAGACCTAAACCTTCGAGAATTTCATCTACCCATGCATCATTTTCAGGGCCACGACCAAAATATCCCGCCTGAAAACGTAACATTTCGCGCACATTAAAAAATGGGTCAAAAACAAGCTCTTGTGGCACTACTCCTAGCAACTTTCGAGCTTGCTGATACTGTTTTACTACATCAAAACCCATCACAGAAACATTACCGGAAGTTGGTTTGATTAAGCCAGCAAGAATATTAATTAGGGTGGACTTTCCTGCGCCGTTAGGGCCAAGTAGCGCAAAAAACTCTCCTTGCGCAATAGTTAAATCCACGCCTTTTAGCGCATGCAAGCCACCAAAGCTTTTATGTACATCGTTAATGGTAATTGCAGGGTTCATTGAATACGTATGCTTTTAAATGCGCTATTAGGGCAAAAATAAGTAATGCACGATAGTAAGATGCGGTAAAGAATAACAAGCCGGCCAATCAGCTAACTTGTTATGGATGGAATAAATTCCGTCACTCCGTAAAGATTGGCCAAACTACTTAAATTGGCAGGTAAGCTTTTAAAGCTAACCTTGCTCCCCTCTGCCAAGGCGCGGCGCTGCCACTCCATAATCAAACTTAGCGCAGCAGTGTCACTATCAGTGACGGCAGAAAAATCTATTTCAAGCTCGCTTGGCATCGAAAGCATTGCACTTTTTGCCAACAAACCACTCACATTAACCACCCACAGGTCACCTGCAACATGCCAGCGATTTTCTTGCTGTGTAATAGTATTCATATCATGAGTTTTTTCAGGTTGTTTACAACAACAGATTCTAACTTAAACCCGCAGCCTTATTTTTATCTGCCAATTTTTTATTCAAACTATCCAAACCATTTTGACGGATTTCATTGCCAAATTGGCTGCGATAGTTGGTGACTAAACTGACGCTCTCAATCACGATGTCGTAAACTTTCCAGCCAGCATCAGATTTAACCAAACTATAATCAACTGCCACTGGCGGACCGCCAGCTTGAATAATTTGCGTTTTAACACTTGCAGATTTACCGTCCGGCTCCATATGCAACGGCTTGTATTCAATCACTTGGTTTTTATATTTACCTAGCGCAGTTGCGTAAGTACGCAACAAAAGACTGCGAAACTCTTTCTGAAAGCTGACTTGCTGCTCTGGTGTTGCTGTTTTCCAGTTTTTACCCAACACCATACGGCACACGCGATCAAAATCAAAATAAGGCAAAATTTTTGCCTCTACCACCGCAAACAACTGTTGCTGATTACCCGCTTGAATTTCTTTATCATTTTTGATGATAGTCAGCACTTCTTCAGCTGTTTGCTTAACCAAAACATCTGGGGCAACGTCTGCATTAGTCGCAGCAGAGGCCAGCAGTGAACTTACTAACAAACTCGCACTTACTAAAAAATTAAACACTGATTTCATTGTTTTTCCTTAATTCATCACCACTGACGTCGCACATGTATGGTGTACTAGAACGGTGCTGCGCCCAACTCCGTTGACTTGGCAGCCTCTGCAGGAGCCTGTTTAGCCTCATCTTTGCCTTCTGACGCCTTGTTGAACAAGAATTGGCTGATCATTTTCTCAAGCACAATCGCATCTTGCGTTTGCGTGATTTTATCACCATTCTTTAAGTCCTCCTCATCACCACCAGCCTCAAGCCCAATATACTGTTCACCCAGCAAACCCGCTGTATAAATATTAGCAAAAGTATCTTTTGGAAAATTAAAACGTTTGTCGATTTTAATATTAACGATAGCCTCGTAAGTTTTAGGATCAAAAGTAATCTCATCAACACGACCTACTACAACACCAGCACTCTTTACTGGCGCACGCGGTTTTAAGCTACCAATATTCTCAAATGCAGCATTCACGCTATAAGTTTCACCAATTTTGCTTGAAGTAAGATTTCCCACCTTCATTGCAAGGCCCAATAACGCTGCAACGCCTAATGCAACAAAAATGCCCACCCACAAATCTATTGTTGTTCTATCCACTTAGCATCCCCTCAATTTACACAATTTCATGACGACTTTCGCTGCACTAAACTTCCAACATGAAAGACGTTAATACAAAATCCAATGCCAACACTGTAAGCGATGAAATCACCACAGTCCGCGTTGTAGCTCGACTTACACCCTCTGCGGTTGGTGGCGCATCATAACCTTCAAATAAAGCGATCATGGTACAAGCCACACCAAAAACAAAACTTTTTATTACGCCATTAACAATGTCCGCCCTAAAATCCACGTTAGCCTGCATTTGCGACCAAAATGCACCATCATCTACACCAATTAAAGGCACTGCAACCAAATAACCGCCTAGAATACCCACCATGGAAAATAGCGCTGCCAAAATCGGCATAGAAATCACTCCCGCCCAAAAACGAGGGGCAACCACCCGCCCAATTGGGTTCACTGCCATCATCTCCATTGCAGACAACTGCTCTGTGGTTTTCATTAACCCAATTTCTGCGGTAATTGCAGTACCTGCCCGACCAGCAAATAATAAAGCCGTCACCACAGGTCCTAATTCACGCACTAAAGCCAACGCCACTAAAACACCAATCGCTTCGGAAGACCCATACTTTTGGAGCGTGTTATATCCTTGCAAAGCCAACACCATACCCACAAAGAATGCTGACACAATAATAATCAGCAACGACATCACGCCCGTAAAATAAACCTCACGCAAGGTCAAATGAAAACGACGGAAGCTCTCACCCGAGTAAATAATCGTTAAGAAAAAAAGTCTTGCGCCAGCCCCTAATCGCCAAATGCGCTCTATCATGCGCTTACCAATACCGCGTAATGTACGCACCATGCTGATATGTAAAGATGATTTAATCATGTGGAAGTGTTCAATATAGGGTTACTTCTTGCTTGCCGTTTGCCTAAACAATTGAGCGCGATAATTTGAAGCCGGATAATGGAATGGTACTGGACCATCTTTTTCACCATGTACAAATTGATGCACAAAAGGAAGCGTTGACTGCATCAAATCATGAGGCGTTCCCTCTGCCGCCACCTCTCCATTGGCCACAAAATACACATAATCAGCAATCAAAAAGGTTTCTTTTACATCATGCGACACGATAATTGAAGTTGCGCCAAGCGCATCATTCAAACTACGAATCAAATCGCATATCACACCCATAGAGATAGGATCCAAACCTGCAAAAGGCTCATCGTACATAATAATGTTAGGGTCTAGTGCCACAGCACGCGCCAACGCCACACGACGTGCCATACCCCCAGAAAGCTCTGTAGGCATCAACGCATGAGCGCCACGCAAACCTACTGCATTAAGCTTCATCAGCACCAAATCTCTAATCATAGATTCAGGCAAATCAGTCAACTCACGCATTGGAAATGCCACGTTATCAAATACCGATAAATCCGTGAACAAAGCACCGTGCTGAAACAACATCCCCATTTTACGGCGCAACCTATAGATACCATCACGCCCTTGTTTGTGCACGACTTCACCATCCACGCGCACTTCACCTACGCTAGGTTTGATTTGACCTCCAATCAAACGTAATAGCGTGGT
Organism: uncultured Methylotenera sp.; assembly: GCA_964422015.1. Lineage (GTDB taxonomy): Bacteria > Pseudomonadota > Gammaproteobacteria > Burkholderiales > Methylophilaceae > Methylotenera. Next base: position 895 of record CAYQZK010000061.1, on the reverse strand, counting down.
TTTACCACTACCACTACCACCCATAATGGCCACGACCTTACCACGCGGGAACACCATGTTGATGCCCTTATGCAATAAGCGCCCTTTGTAACCAAAGGACAGATTGTCGATTTCTACGATGCTGGAGGTCATAAAGTGATTAATTTTTTCGCAGGCGTTGCATTTATTATTTCATGTAATGCATCATTCTAAAACAATTTAACTTCTAAACAAGAAAGGAGTTATCTTAAAGTCATAAAAAAAGCCCGACTAGCGGGCTTTTTACTTTATTAATACTTAAAAAACCTAAAATGTCATACAAACATTATACAAGGTAGAATCTACCACATCCGCCGAAAGCACCGCTGTGCCTGCTGTGCCAACGGCTGTAACTAGAGAAGCTTGAACACTGCCAGTTCCAGTATCACCATCATCCATGGTCACATCAATCTGTTTAGCAAGCTTACCTGAAATATTACCTGAGCAGACTGAGAATGCTCCCGTCATACCAGTAATTGCTGCTGAACTTTGAATTCCAACTACACCGCCATCTGCATTTCTAGGAATGTAAGCAGTATTTCCAACAGTCGTTGAACCCGGTGCCAAACCAGCCAAACGTACATGTTGCCAAAACAAAATAGACTCATCTGTGTTTGTTGTAGAGTTCCAATTACCATCAATCTTAAAGTTACCTAATGATGCTGTGGGTGTCGTCGCAGCCGTACCACCTGTGACATGGTTAGCCAATATAGCATCATCTCCTGGCAAGGATTTAAATTTCCCCTGGTATCCATACAAAAATATTTGCGTATTCTGAAAGTCAGCAACCATGTTCCTCACTTTGGCACTATTAATTAACTCTTGGCCCTTCAGCACACCACCCAAAAGCAAGCCGATAATAACTAGTACAATCGCC
>CAYQZK010000060.1:0-11084 GCA_964422015.1 uncultured Methylotenera sp. | reverse complement strand
ATCATTGCGGCCGACACACGTTCGCTCATTCGTGCCATTCGCGTGGCAGGCAAAGTGGAACCTTTATTTGTGGAAACAACGGATATTTTGCCGCAGGTGATTTTGGATGTAGCGCAAGCAAGTGATGTGGTAATCGTAATGGGTGCGGGCTCGATTGGGCAAGTGGCGGCCAAGGCAAAAGCATTAAGTGTTGTGGTGCAGGAGCATTAATGATTGCGCAAGAAAACATGGCGGGTAAGTTGTTGTTGAACGAGCCATTGGCACGCTATACCAGTTGGCGTGTTGGTGGCGTTGCTGACAAATTATATATTCCAGCTGGGCTGGAAGATTTACGCCAGTTTTTACAAAGTTTGGGTGCAGCTGATGCTATTTATTTTATTGGTTTGGGGTCGAATTTATTAGTGCGCGATGGTGGGGTTCGCGGCACGGTGGTGCTGATGCATAACGTGCTGACCAAATTGCAGATGGATAATGATTTGGTCTATGCCGAGGCCGGCGTGACTTGTGCCAAGTTGGCTAAATTCTGTGCCAAAGAGGCTAAGCAAGGCGCAGAGTTTTTTGCTGGAATTCCTGGCACGCTGGGTGGTGCTTTAGCGATGAATGCTGGATGTTATGGCAGTGAAACTTGGAATACCGTTAAGCGCGTAACGACGATTAATCGTCGTGGTGAGTTGCATACACGAGAGGCTACTGAATTCGTAGCGACTTATCGCCATGTGCAAATGCCAGTCAATGATGAGTGGTTTGTTGGTGCTTGGTTAAGCTTAGAGAGTGGTGATGCTGAAGAGTCGGCACAGAAAATTAAGAGTTTGTTGGCAAAGCGCTTGAGTTCTCAGCCATTAAATATGCCTAGCGCAGGGTCAACATTTAGAAACCCAGAGGGTGATTATGCCGCAAGGTTGGTTGAAGCGAGTGGCTTAAAAGGTTACATCATGGGTGGTGCTCAGGTTTCAGAAAAGCATGCCAATTTTATTGTGAATCTTGGTGGTGCGAGCGCACTTGATATTGAATTATTAATTAAACACATGCGCGACACTGTGTTGGAGAAACAGGGTGTGGCATTGCAACAAGAAGTAAAGGTGATTGGTGAGTATGCATAAATTTGGAAAAGTAGCAGTTTTAATGGGTGGCCGTTCTGGTGAGCGTGAAGTTTCATTGAAAAGTGGCGCTGCAGTTTTGCGTGCACTACAGGCGCAAGGTGTTGATGCAGAAGGGTTTGATCCAAAAGATCAGCCTTTGCATGACTTAGAAAAATTCGATCGCGTGTTCATCAATTTGCATGGTCGCTTTGGTGAAGATGGCTGCATTCAGGGTGCCCTTGAGATGTTAGGCATTCCGTATACAGGAAGTGGTGTGATGGCTTCTGCGATTGGAATGGATAAATGGCGTACCAAGCTGTTGTGGCGCGCATCTAATGTTACGACTCCCGATTTTGAATTGGTGGCAAAAGACAGTGATTTTTCTGCAATAGAAACGCGCTTAGGCCTGCCATTATTTGTTAAACCTGCTAATGAGGGGTCGAGTATCGGTATTAGCAAAGTAAAACAAGCGGGAAGTTTGAAATCGGCCTATGAATTAGCCGCCAAAGCTGACCCATTAGTCATAGCAGAAAAGTTTGTAAATGGTGGTGAATTTACCGTAGGCATTATTGGCGATGCGGCAAAGGGTTATCAGGCTTTGCCGATTATTCGCATAGTGCCAAAAAATGAGTTTTACGATTTTGAGGCTAAGTATTTACGTGACGATACACAGTATTTATGCCCTTGCGGATTAAGTGCAGAAAAGGAAGCACAGATTCAGCAAGAAGCTTTAGAAGCGTTTCGAGTGTTGGGTTGTAGGGGTTGGGGGCGAGTAGATTTTTTAATGGATGCAGAAGGCAACCATTATTTTCTTGAGGTTAATACAAGCCCCGGCATGACTGACCATAGCTTGGTACCTATGGGGGCGAAAGCAGCAGGAATTAGTTTTGAAGAGTTGGTAGTGCGTATTTTGGAGTTGGCTGATGTGGGATAAACCCGCCTTACTAAACTGGATCGCCAATCTCTTGTTTGCAATGAGTGTGGTGGCAATGGTTTATGTAGGCTTGTTTGTCGTGGTGCATTTGCCGATTTTTCCGTTGCGCGAAGTGAAGGTTGAAGGGCACTTAAGCCATGTAAGCCGTGAGCAAATTAAGTTGATTGCGGCAAAGCATATGAAAGGTAATTTTTTTACCTTAGATTTACTTAAAACCCGTGATGCTTTTCAAAAGCTGCCATGGGCGCGCAATGTGAGCTTACGCCGTCGTTGGCCGGATAAGTTGGAGGTGCTGATTGAAGAGCATCAGGAATTGGCAAGATGGGGAACTGTGGCGTTGGTCAATACACATGGGGAATTATTCCATGCCGCATCGAGTAGAGATTTGCCTATGTTTTATGGGCCAGGAGATGGGGTAATAGAAGTGGCTTCGCAGTACGGTGAATTTAATAAAACGCTAAAGACAGCAGGGCTGGAGATTTCAAACTTGTCTTTAACGCCAAGAAGAGCATGGCAAGTGACCACGACGAGTGGCATGGTGGTTGAGTTGGGTAGAGTGGATATGCAGGCAAGGTTGGAAAAATTTGCCAACGTTTACGGTACAACAATTGCTGGATTGAACAAAAAAATTACTTATGCAGACTTACGTTACCCGAATGGGTTTGCAGTACGAAGGCCTGCTGAAGCGGCAAAGCCGGTAGAGGTAAAGTCTAGCCCAGTAAAAGCTAGCGATACGATTAAAAAACAAATGAAGGCCGTGACTTAATTCACGGGGAGAGTAAGCAATGAGCAGAGTAAAAGAAGATAAAAATCTAATCGTAGGTCTAGATGTTGGTACATCTAAAATCGTTGCGATTGTGGCTGAGTTACAGCCAGAGGGTACGGTTAAGGTCATCGGTTTAGGGCAGCATGTTTCACGTGGCTTGAAAAAAGGTGTGGTGGTGAATATTGATTCGACCATGCAATCAATTCAGCGCGCCTTAGAAGAAGCAGAGTTAATGGCTGATTGCAAAATTAACAATGTATTCACAGGGATTGCCGGTAGTCATATTAAGAGTTTGAACTCACATGGCATGGTCAAAATTAAAGATGCAGAAGTGTTGCAAATGGATGTGGATCGCGTCATTGAAACGGCACGAGCAATTGCGCTACCAGCTGATCAGCAAATACTGCATATCCTGACGCAGGAATTCATTATTGATGGTCAAGAAGATGTGCGTGAGCCGCTAGGTATGAGCGGCATGAAGCTTGAGGTAAAAGTGCATATTGTGACGGGTGCCGTTGCGGCTGCACAAAATATTGTGAAGTGCATTAAGCGCTGCGGTATTGAAGTGAGTGATTTGATTTTGCAGCCATTGGCATCAAGTCTGGCTGTTTTAACAGAAGATGAAAAAGAATTAGGTGTTTGTTTAGTAGATATTGGTGGTGGCACGACGGACATTGCCGTATTTAAACAAGGTGCAATTCGCCATACCGCGGTAGTGCCAGTGGCTGGCGACCAAATGACCAATGATATTGCGGTAGCGTTCCGTACGCCTACGCAGTCGGCTGAAGATATCAAAATTAATCATGGTTGTGCACTTAGACAGTTGGCCGATCCACGTGAAATGGTTGAAGTACCTGGCGTTGATGGTCGTGAGCCACGTCAGTTATCTGTGCAGACTTTGGCTGAAGTGCTTGAGCCGCGTGTAGTTGAATTATATGAAATGGTATTGCAGGAGCTGCGACGCAGTGGCATGGAAGAAATGATTGCCTCGGGCATTGTGATTACTGGTGGTTCAGCAATGATGCGTGGCATGGTGGAGTTGGGTGAGGAAATTTTTCATATGCCAGTGCGATTAGGTATGCCGCGTTATGTTGGTGGGTTATCTGAAGTGGTGAGCAACCCTCGCTACGCTACGGGTGTGGGCTTGGTGTTGATGGGTAAGCAGCAATTGGAGCGTCACTTGATAGAGCGTGTTGGTGAGGGTTCGTTGAAGCAAGTCATGAATAAGATGAAGAGTTGGTTTCAGGGTAATTTCTGATAATTGAGTGAAGCAGTTGGTTTGGCTGCGACGTAACCTAAAGGTTAGTCTACGCCGCAACAGACTGCGTTGCAGTCTTAGTTGTCAGGGTAATTTTTAATAAGTAACAAAAGCAATAATGAAGTAACGGTAGAAGCATCAGGCAGATGCGTTAAATAAAAAAGAGGAGATTTTAAATGTTTGAAATTATGGAAAAGAATTCACAAGAGGCCGTGATTAAGGTCATCGGTGTAGGTGGTTGCGGAGGTAACGCAGTCGCGCACATGATCGAAAAAAACGTCGGCGGTGTTGATTTTATTTGTGCAAATACTGATATGCAGGCGTTGAAAAAGAGCCAAGCTAAAACGGTGTTGCAGATTGGTGAAGCAATGACACGTGGTTTAGGTGCAGGAGCTAAGCCTGAAATTGGTCGTGAAGCTGCGCTAGAAGATCGTGACACAATCGCTGAACTGATTGATGGTGCAGATATGCTATTCATTACAGCAGGTATGGGTGGCGGTACAGGAACTGGTGCGGCACCAGTTATTGCACAAATTGCAAAAGAAATGGGAATTTTAACTGTTGCAGTGGTGACTAAACCATTCTTGTTTGAAGGTAAACGTAGCAAAGTCGCTGCAGAAGGTTTAGACGAGTTGTCCAAGTACGTAGATTCATTGATTGTGATTCCTAATGAGAAGTTGATGGAAGTATTGGGTGAAGATGTCACTATGATTGAAGCTTACAGGGCAGCTAATGACGTGTTGCATAATGCTGTTTCTGGTATTGCAGAAATTATTAATTGTGCCGGTACTGTGAACGTAGACTTTGCTGATGTGCGCACCGTGATGTCTGAAATGGGTATGGCAATGATGGGTTCTGCATTGGCAAGTGGCCCAAATCGTGCGGTTATTGCAGCAGAACAAGCGGTTGCAAGTCCATTGCTAGAAGATGTTAACTTGGCTAATGCGCGTGGCGTTTTGGTGAATATTACAACTTCAAGTTCTTTCAAAATGAAAGAATATTATGATGTGATGAATACAATTAAAGCCTTCACCGCAGAAGACGCAACTGTGATTGTAGGTAACGTGTTTGATGAAGCCATGGGTGATGGTTTACGTGTGACAATGGTGGCAACCGGTTTAACTGGCGCTCAACGTCGCGTACAGAAACCTGTGTTGCAAGTCATGACACAAGAAATTGTTCGCAATGGTACAACTGGTCAGCCAATGTTTACTGGTGCTGGTGCAATCGAGGATGACGCGCCAGTATTTGGAACTAACAGCCGCCGCGCGCAAGTTGAAGCGATGAAGATGTCAGGTGTTGAAGAATATGACATTCCAGCATTTTTACGCAAACAAGCGGATTAGTTTTAATAAAGGCTGCTTATAAAATATGCTACTATTTTGTTGATTGTTAAGGTTTATTTAACAAAGTAAGTAGGATAAACAAGGTTTTTATTGATGTTAAAGCAACGCACATTAAAAAAAGCGATTAGCGCCACTGGTGTTGGTCTGCATAACGGCGAAAAGGTTACTCTTACCCTGCGCCCAGCAGCAGCTGATACTGGCATTGTTTTCAAACGGGTTGATCTGCCTCAACCCAATGAAATCTTGGCTACGCCTAGCGCGGTACATGACACTCGTCTGTGCTCTGCGCTAGAGGCTAATGGTGTGCGCGTTGCAACCGTTGAACACATCATGTCTGCACTCGCTGGGCTGGGTGTGGATAATGTATACATTGATGTTGATGCCTCTGAAATACCTATTATGGATGGGAGTTCAGGCCCATTTGTATTCTTGTTGCAAGAAGCTGGTATTGTTGAACAGTCTGCGGCTAAGAAATTTATACGCGTTAAAAAGAATGTTGAAGTGATTGAGGGTGATAAATGGGTGCGTTTTGAGCCTTATCACGGTTTCAAAATTGATTTTACTATTGCTTTTAATCACCCTGTATTTGAACATTCTGGCGATAACGTCAAAATTGATTTTGCGGCTGATTCCTACATCAAAGAGATTAGTCGTGCCCGTACTTTTGGATTTATGCACGAAGTCGAGTATTTGCGCTCTAATGGTTTGGCGCGTGGTGGTAGTTTAGAGAACGCCATTGTTTTAGATGAATATCGCGTGCTTAATGTGGATGGTTTGCGTTATGACGATGAGTTTGTAAAGCACAAAACCTTAGATGCGATTGGTGATTTATATATGTTGGGTCATCCGATTTTAGGTGCATTTTACGCTTATAAATCAGGACACGCGCTCAATAATCAACTGTTGCGCGCGTTATTGAGTGATGAAACTGCGTGGGAGTATGTGACTTTTGATAAAGCTGAGGATGCTCCAGCGACATTTCTAAACCCAATGCAGCACTTAAAGTTAGAACCTAGTTTCTAGATTGATAAGCCACACTCACATTTCAGTTAGATTGAGATAGTGAGGTTAATTTTATAGAGGTGACGATGATGTTTATTTTTCGCCTTATCTTATTGTTATTTGTTATTACAGCCATCGTGCTTTTTGGTTTGTATCTGTTAAGTGCTGACAAAAAATACCTGATTTACTTCAAACAAACGCTTAAGTATCTGTTGTTTATGCTGATAGCTTTTGCCGTAATCGTACTAGCGCGTCGCTTGTTTATTCTTTAGATGGATTAAGATTCCTTTTATGTTTTCCGAGCCAAAAAAATCCACACCATTTTTATCAACTATCGCATATAGACTTTTTGCTCTTATTGGGTTTTTAGTTTTCACTAATACAAGCTTTGCTATGTCAGACGAGGCATTGTTTCAGCATGCGCGTGAATCTTACGCGGCTAAGAATCTGCGTGCGCTAACAGAGGATGCTGATGAACTTAAATCGCAGCAGCATGTATTGGCACCGTATGCCGACTATTGGCTGATGTTACTTAAGTTGGAGCAGTCAAGAGATGAAGAGGTGCAGAACTTTATAGCGCAGTATGTTGATACACCTTTTGCAGATCGCATCCGTGGTGAGTGGCTTAAAAAACTGGCTAAGCAAAAAAACTGGGTACCATTCTTTGATGAATATGCCCATTTTCAACGTGAAGATATCGCTGTGCAGTGTTACGCCCTATTGGGGCATGTGCAATTGGCCGATGTTGATGTTAAAGACAAGGTGAGAAACTTATGGTTAACGGTGGCCGATTTACCTAGCAACTGTAATCAGTTGTTCGATGCGATGCAAAGTACAGGTGCGTTAGCTACAGAAGATATATGGCTAAGATTAAGAATGGCATTGCAGGAAAGTAAGCTTGGTTTGGCGAAAAGCATTGCCGTACGTCTGCCAAATTTTGATGAGGCTGAAATTAAACTGATGGAGCGAATTAATGCTACGCCAGAACTAGTGTTTGAAGCCAAGCCAGTAAATACAACGTCTAGCAATAAATCCAAAAACAAAAAATCGAACGATAAAATCACACTTTCTTTTAAAACACGTGCCGGCAATGAGTTGGGTTTGTTTGCGGTTGATCGTTTTGCTCGAATTAACTTGGATGATGCGATAGAGAGTTATAAAAAATCACAGCATTTATTTGATGAATACAATCGAGCGGTGGCTTGGGGGCGCATTGCTCTACATGCCGCACGTCGACATCATCCTGATACCTTGAGTTTTTATGCTTTGGCAGAAAAATCACAAATGGATAAAGAGCAGCTCGCGTGGCAAGTGCGTGCAGCATTGAGAGCTAAAGATTGGCCAGCTGTTTTAAAAGGAATTGCAGCTTTGCAACCTAGCCAATTGCAAGAGGGTGTATGAGATATTGGAAAGCACGCGCATTAAAGGAGCAAGGTAAGGAAGTTGAGGCGAATGCTATTTTCCTGCAACTCTCTAGAGAGCGGCATTATTACGGATGGTTGGCTACTGATGAATTGGACAGCGTGTTGGGTAGCCCAGATGAGAACTACACTGTGACTGAAAATGAAGTCAGTGCTATTGCCAGTTTACCTGCAATCAAACGTGTGTTGGAGCTGCAACGATTAGATATGCGTTGGGAGGCTAAGTCAGAATGGTTGTGGGTGACACGTCAATTTGATGATAAACAACTGCTCGCGGCAGCTGAGTATGCAGCGCGTCAAAAATGGTATGACATTAGTATTAGCACTGCAGACAATACAAAGAAAATACATGACTACAACCTACGATATCCCACACCGTATCGTGACTTAATGCGAGTATCGGCTAAAACAGAAAATGTAGATGAGGCTTGGGTGTACGGATTAACCAGGCAGGAGAGCCGCTTTATGCATTATGCAAAATCAGGGGTAGGCGCTTCTGGGTTGATGCAATTGATGCCAGCTACTGCAAAATGGGTGGCAAAGCGTTTGGGTTTGGATGGATTTAATCAAAGCATGATACATACTGTGAGCACCAATATCGAATTGGGTACACACTATATGCGTCATACTTTAGATGTTTTAGGTGGGCAGGCCGTGATGGCCACTGCTGCATATAATGCAGGACCAAGTCGGGCAAAACGTTGGATGGCTAATGAGCCGTTAGAAGGTGCGATCTATATGGAAACTATCCCATTTAGTGAAACTAGAAACTATGTGCAAAAAGTAATGGCTAATGCCCACTTTTATGCGCCTCGATTAGGTGCACCTATGCAAACATTAAAGTCGCGCTTAGGGGTGATTCCTGCAAAAGGTACGAGTGAAGTTGTTGCCAAAGAAACAGATGAAATTTAAGGGTGAATATGCAATTAAAAAATGTATGTGTATTGGGTGGTTCAGGTTTTGTGGGTAGTGCAATCGTTGCAAAATTGCACGCTGCTGGGTATGCGGTAAAAGTGTTGACGCGACGTAAAGACAAAGCAAGACACTTATTATTGTTACCTAGTGTTCAAGTTGTTGAGTGCAATGTGTTTGACCCACAATCTTTAGCAACTGCACTAAAAGGTGCAGATGTCGTGATTAACTTGGTGGGTATTTTGCATCAAAGTCGTCGATTGAGTTTTGATCTTGTGCATCATCAACTTCCCTCTCAATTGGTCAAGATTTGTAGTAATTTAGGTATTGCGCGCTTATTACATATGAGCAGTTTGCGTGCAGATGAGCATGCACCTAGCCAATATTTACGATCTAAGGCTGCAGGTGAGGCTGCGCTTAACGCAGCAAGAGCTCAAATGAATATTACGATATTTAAACCTTCTATTATTTTTGGGGCAGGCGATAGCTTTATTAATCTTTTTGCGGGGCTAATCAAATTTTTACCATTAGTTTTACTGGTCAAGCCAAAGGCTAAATTTCAACCGGTGTGGGTAGAAGATGTTGCTAGTTGTTTTGTGCAAAGTATATCTAATAGAAAAACGTATGGTCACAGCTATGAATTGGCAGGTCCACAAGTGTACACATTTCGTGAGTTGGTGCAGCTTGTTGCAAGCACTTTAGGCAAAAAACGCCCGATTGTAGGGCTTTGTGATTCGCTCTCTTATGTGCAAGCTTTTGCAATGGAGTTATTGCCAATTAAGTTAATGTCACGTGATAATTTGCGGTCTATGGAAGTGGATAGCGTCAGTGCAGATTCATTTGCCAAAGAGTTTTGTCTAGAACCTGCAACGCTAGAAGCGGTGATACCGGAATACTTAATCGATCAAACAGCGCGGGGTGCTTATGATGGATTTCGCAAGCATGCAGCTAGATAAATTTTCTGCTAGATAATGGCTGTATTTTTATCATGAAAACCTACATTGTAGGCGGCGCTGTGCGTGATGAATTACTGGGTTTTCCTGTACAGGATAAAGATTATGTCGTGGTAGGCAGTACGCCAGAGGCCATGCTAGCTGCCGGATTTAAACCTGTAGGCAAAGATTTTCCAGTCTTCTTACACCCTGAAACACATGATGAATATGCGTTGGCTCGAACCGAGCGAAAAACGGCAAAAGGCTATAAAGGTTTTGCCGTGCATGCTTCACCAGAGGTTACGCTAGAAGAAGATCTTGCTCGCCGTGATTTAACCATTAATGCTATTGCTAAGAGCAATGATGGGCAGATGATAGATCCTTTTAATGGTGTGCAAGACATTAAAAGTAAAACACTGCGCCATGTGAGCGATGCGTTCACTGAAGACCCTGTTCGTATTTTAAGAGCTGCACGTTTTGCTGCACGCCTTAGTGATTTTAGCGTAGCCCCCGAAACTGCAACACTCATGCAACGTATGGTGGAAGACGGTGAGGTCGATGCATTAGTGGCTGAGCGTGTTTGGCAGGAGCTATCTAAAGGTTTGTCTGAGCCTCAACCTAGTCGCATGTTTTCAGTACTTCGTAGCTGTGGTGCTTTGCAAAAAATATTGCCAGAGCTTGATCGACTTTGGGGAGTGCCGCAAACAGCGCAATATCATCCAGAAGTTGATACTGGTGTGCATGTGATGTTGGTGATTGATTATGCGGCTAGTCAAAATTATTCATTAGCGGTACGTTTTGCTGCACTGATGCATGATTTAGGAAAAGGTTTGACTCCTGTAGAGGCTTTGCCGCGCCACATTGGACATGAAGAGCGCAGTGCAAATTTGGTTAAGCAGGTGTGTAAACGTTTGCGTGTGCCAAATGACTGTAAAGAACTTGCCTATATTGTGGCCAAGTTTCATGGGAAATTGCATCAAGTATTGCAGATGAAACCAAGTACTGTGCTCCACTTTTTAGTCGAACTTGACGCCATTCGACAGCCAGCGAGATTTCATGAATTTCTTAAGGCCTGTGAGTCAGATATGCGCGGCAGAACAGGGTTCGAAAATTGTAGTACGCCTGCTGCAGATTTGCTGCTGAAAGCATTGAGTGCGGCTACGGGTGTGGATGCTGGACTTGTGGCTAGTGCATATACTGAGCCAGAAAAAATTAAGGCTGCCGTTTTTGATGCAAGATTAGATGCTGTGAAGCGGGTGATATAGATTTAAATCAGCGTTGCTAGTATTTATATAAAGTTGGTGCTGGTTTTATTTATTTTTTACATCATTCGCTGATGGTGTATCTTCCTTAAAAACTGCTAAAATCAAATTCCCATGTCTTTTGCTGTTGATGAGATTTTATGCGAATTTTGATTGTTGATGATACGCAGCT
>CAYQZK010000059.1:0-11176 GCA_964422015.1 uncultured Methylotenera sp. | reverse complement strand
TGCTGTAAAACAGTCATCGGTATGGGTTCACCAAACAAATCAGGTTCACATGATTGCCACGGTTCTGCGTTAGGTTTAGAAGAAGTTGCAGCTACACGTGCAAACATTGGCTGGCCACATGAGCCGTTTGTTATCCCAGAAGACGTTTACGCCGGTTGGGATGCAACAGCTAAGGGTGCAGCAGCTGAAGCTGCTTGGAATGCTAAATTTGCAGCGTATGCAGCAGCGTTCCCAGCTGAAGCAGCAGAATACAAACGCCGTATGGCAGGTGATTTGCCAGCTAACTGGAAATCAGCAACAGATGCAATGATTGCTGCAACAAACGAAAAAGCTGCAACTGTGGCAACACGTAAAGCTTCACAAGATGTGATTGGTGCATTAGCTCCAGTATTGCCAGAGTTCTTGGGCGGTTCAGCTGACTTGACAGGTTCTAACTTAACTTCATGCGGTAGCTTCAAGCACGTTGACGCTAAAAAACCAGGTAACTACATCTCTTACGGTGTGCGTGAGTTCGGTATGTACGCCATCATGAACGGTATGGCATTGCACGGTGGCTTATTGCCATTCGGCGGTACATTCCACATGTTCTCAGACTATGCTAAGAGCGCGTTGCGTATGGCTGCATTGATGAAACAACGTACTGTTGCAGTGTTGACACATGACTCTATTGGTCAAGGTGAAGATGGTCCTACACACCAACCAGTTGAAAACACTTCAGGTTTACGTTTGATTCCAAATATGGATGTATGGCGTCCTGCTGATTCAACAGAAACTGCTGTGGCTTGGGTTGCAGCTGTTGAGCGCAAAAATGGTCCTAGCAGCTTGGTGTTAAGCCGTCAAAACGTTCCTGGCGTTAAACACGATGCAGCGCACTTTGACTTAATCCGTAAGGGTGGTTATGTGTTCTCTGACGTGGCTGGTAAAGCAGACGTTATCATCATTGCTAACGGTTCAGAAATGGACTTGGCGATTAAAGCAGCTGCTGAGTTGAATGCTGCTGGTACGAAAGTGCGCGTGGTTTCAATGCCATCAACTAACGTATTTGACCGTCAAGATAAAGCATACCGTGACAGCGTGTTAACACCAGGCGTTAAACGCGTGGCTGTTGAAGCGGCTCACCCAGACTTCTGGCATAAATATGTAGGTTTAGAGGGTGCTGTTGTTGGTATCGCTACTTTCGGTGAATCAGCTCCAGGTGGCGCATTGATGAAACACTTTGGTTTTACAGTTGAGAACGTGGTTGCAACTGTTAAATCGGTGCTTTAATTCAACTAGTGCTGTAAGTTAAGCTGAATAAGCTTAATTAATCTAGCTTAATAAGGCACCTCAACGTGAGGTGCCTTATTTATTTAAAGTTGCGGTTAGTTGAGATGAGCTAACCGGGTAATTGATTCAAATAAATACTGAGGAATAATCATGGCAATTCGTATCGCAATTAATGGCTTCGGCCGTATTGGCCGCATGGTATTTCGTGCTGCTGTAAAAGATTTTACTGACATTGAAGTTGTTGCAATTAACGACTTGCTAGAGCCAGACTATCTAGCTTATATGTTAAAGCATGACTCAGTACACGGTCTTTTCAAAGGTGATGTGGCTGTACAGGGCAATAACTTGGTGGTGAATGGTAAAACCATTCGTTTGACTGCCGAGAAAGATCCTGCAAACTTGAAGTGGAATGAAGTGAATGCGGATATTGTGGTTGAATGTACAGGCTTTTTCTTGACTCAAGAAACTTGTCAGAAACATATTGATGCAGGCGCTAAAAAAGTGGTGCAATCTGCTCCAGGTAAAGATGACACACCAATGTTTGTTTATGGTGTAAATCATACTAACTACAATGGTGAGGCAATTGTTTCAGCAGCTTCTTGTACGACTAACGGTTTGGCACCAGTAGCTAAAGTGTTGAATGATGCATTTGGCATTAAACGTGGTTTGATGACAACTGTACACGCAGCAACGGCTACACAAAAAACTGTAGATGGCCCATCAAACAAAGATTGGCGCGGTGGTCGTGGTATTTTAGAAAATATCATTCCATCATCAACAGGTGCTGCTAAAGCTGTTGGTAAAGTGATTCCATCATTGAATAAAAAACTTACAGGTATGGCATTCCGTGTGCCAACTTCTGATGTTTCAGTGGTGGATTTAACTTGTGAGCTTGTAAAAGAGGCGAGTTACGAAGATATTTGTAAGGCAATGAAAACTGCATCAGAAGGCGAACTTAAAGGCGTTCTTGGTTACACTGATGAGAAAGTGGTTTCTACGGATTTCCGTGGTGAAACATGTCCTTCAGTATTTGATGCTGGCGCAGGCATTTCACTGGATCCTACTTTCGTGAAGGTAGTGGCTTGGTACGATAACGAGTATGGTTACACCTGTAACTTAATGCGTTTAGTGCGTCATATTGCATAGTTAAGTGTTGATAAGGTCTAGGGGGAAACTCTAGACCTTTTTTATTATAAAAATCTAAAGGGGAAATCATGTCTGTAATCAAAATGACCGATCTGGACTTGAACGGTAAGCGTGTTTTAATTCGTGCAGATTTAAATGTGCCAGTGGCTGATGGTAAAGTAACTTCAGACGCACGTATTACAGCATCAATGGCGACTATCGAACATGCACTTAAAGCGGGTGCATGTGTTATGGTTACGTCACATTTAGGTCGCCCTGAAGAAGGCGTGTATTCAGAAGAGAACTCGCTGAAACCGGTTGTTGATGTGATTTCCGCAAAGCTTGGTAAGCCAGTTCGCCTCATTAAAGATTGGGTGGATGGTGGTTTTACAGTTGCGGCTGGTGAATTGGTGGTTTTAGAAAACTGCCGTTTCAACAAAGGTGAGAAGAAAAGTTTGGATGAAACAGCACAGAAGTATGCCAAGCTATGTGATGTTTTTGTGATGGATGCATTTGGTACAGCACACCGTGCTGAGGCGAGTACGCATGGCGTGGCAAAGTTTGCTCCAGTGGCAGCGGCAGGTATTTTATTGGTGAATGAATTAGACGCGTTGACAAAAGCGCTACTTAGCCCAGCTCGCCCAATGGTGGCGATTGTTGCGGGTAGTAAAGTTTCAACTAAGTTGACAGTATTAGAGAGCTTATCTGAGAAAGTTGATCAAATGGTGGTTGGTGGTGGTATTGCCAATACTTTTTTAAAAGCTGCTGGTCATGAAATTGGTAAGTCACTTTGCGAAGATGACTTGGTGCCAACAGCGTTGGCTTTGATGAGCAAAATGACGCAACGTGGCGCAGGTGTGCCAATTGCTGTGGACGTGGTTTGTGGCAAGAAATTTGATGCGAATGAAGTAGCCGTGAAGAAAGAAGTTGCAGATGTTGTTGCTGATGACATGATTTTCGATATTGGTGCAAAATCAGCTGCACAGATTGCTGAAATTATTAAAAATGCAGGTACTGTGGTGTGGAATGGTCCAGTAGGTGTGTTCGAGTTTGACCAGTTTGGTGAAGGCACTAAAGCTATTGCACATGCGATTGCAAACACTAAAGCTTTCACCCTTGCAGGTGGCGGCGATACAATTGCTGCGATTCAGAAATATGGCATTGAAGACAAAGTGGATTATATTTCTACAGCTGGTGGTGCGTTCTTAGAGTTCTTAGAAGGTAAGAAATTACCTGCAGTTGATATTCTTGAGCAGCGCGCAAAAGGCTAGTATTAAAAAAACCTAAATAGGTTTAAAAGTGGGGCAATTCGCCCCATTTTTATTGAATAATAAATCTACTATTCATGTAGAAAAAGGTAAAAAATTGACGATACGTAAAACGAAAATTGTTGCAACACTAGGGCCCTCGTCTAGTAGCGAAGAAATGTTAGCGCGCTTGATTATGGCGGGCGTGAATGTGGTGCGACTAAATTTTTCACATGGCTTAGCTGAAGATCATATTAAAAGGGCTGAAATAGTGCGTGCTATTGCCGCCAAGTTAAATCGTCCGATTGGTGTGTTGTGTGATTTACAAGGGCCAAAAATTCGTATCGGTAAGTTCGAATTGGGCAAGGTTACTTTAAAGAAAGGCGATTTGTTTGTCTTGGATGCAGATTGTTTTTTAGGTAATCAAGACCGCGTGGGCTTGGACTATAAAACATTGCCACAAGAAGTTGAAGAGGGTGTCGTTCTATTGTTAGATGATGGTCGTATCACAATGGAAGTGAGTCGAGTAAAAGGCAATCAGATCCATTGTGTAGTATTGAATGGTGGTATTTTAAGCAACAATAAAGGTATTAACCGCCAAGGTGGAGGTCTTTCTGCTGATGCTTTAACTGAGAAAGATAAAGAAGACATTAAAACAGCAGTCGCGCTTGAAGCCGATTATGTGGCGATTTCTTTCCCAAAATCAGCCGCAGATGTCGAGCTTGCACGTAGTTTGGTAAAAAAGGCGGGCGGCACTGCTAGTATTGTAGCCAAAATCGAGCGTGCAGAAGCGATTGATAATTTAGATGAAATTATTACTGCATCTGATGCGATTATGGTGGCACGTGGCGATTTAGGTGTTGAAGTTGGTGATGCAGCAGTACCGGGTTTGCAAAAACGTATGATACGTATGGCACGATCACACAATAAATTAGTGATTACTGCCACACAAATGATGGAATCAATGATTACTAGCCCTATTCCAACACGTGCCGAAGTTTCTGATGTGGCAAATGCAGTGCTAGATGGTACGGATGCAGTAATGCTCTCTGCAGAAACAGCAGCGGGCCAATATCCGCTAGAAACCATACAAGCAGTACACCGTGTGGTCATTGAGGCAGAAAAAGAATATTTTAGGCAGCAGCATGCGCGTAAGTTGGATCAAGTTTTTCTTAAAACGGATGAAGCTATTGCAGCAGCGGCAATTTACACTACGCAACATTTAAAAATTAAAGCATTGGCAGCATTAACGCAATCAGGTAATGCTGCGCAGTGGCTTTCACGTGCAGACCCTGAAGTGCCAATTTATGCATTATCACCAGATAAAGTCGCGCGTAGAAAACTGACTTTGCATCGAGGCGTGCACCCTTATCCGATTGATCAGTCTGGAAAGAATAGAGATGAAATTTTGCATGAAATGCAACAAGTGCTATTGCAAGAGCGCGTAGTGAGTAGCGGTGATTTAGTGATGCTAACTTTTGGCGAGCCATTTGGTGCGTCAGGGGGTACAAATACCCTGACTATCGTTAAAGTTGGTGCAACTGAGCAAAGTCAAAATAGTCAACCTAATGTTAATCAATAAGATATAGCCATTATGAGCAAACCTTTATTAGAAACAAGTATTCAAAGCTTAAAGCGCATCCATCAAGGAAAAGTGCGTGATATCTACGATATTGATGCGAACACCATGCTGTTGGTGAGCACAGATCGTTTGTCTGCATTTGACGTCATTTTGCCGACAGGTATCGCTAATAAGGGTGCAATGCTGACGCAGATGGCTAACTTTTGGTTTGAGAAATTAAAAGATGTGGTGCCTAACCATTTGACAGGTATTTCTCCTACCAGTGTGGTGAGTGATGCTTTAGAAAAGGCACAGTTGGCAAATCGTTCAGTGGTGGTTAAAAAGCTCAAAGCATTACCGATTGAAGCGATTGTACGTGGATATTTGGTGGGTAGTGGCTGGAAAGAATATAAAGCAAAAGGTACTGTGTGTGGTATTGAGTTGCCAGCAGGCTTGCAAGAAGCCTCTAAATTACCAGAACCTATTTTTACGCCATCTAGTAAGGCGGCGGTGGGTGAGCATGATGAAAATATTAGTTTGCAACAAGCTGCGGATTTGTTGGGCAAAGATTTGAGTGAGCAAGTGGCAAAAGTGAGTATTGCCTTGTATCAACAAGCGGCTGAATATGCGCTGACGCGCGGCATTATTATTGCTGACACCAAGTTTGAGTTTGGTCTAGATGCCAATGGTGTATTGCATGTGATGGATGAAGTGCTCACACCTGACTCATCGCGTTTCTGGCCTGCTGAAAGCTATGTTGTTGGTAAAAATCCGCCAAGTTATGACAAGCAATATGTGCGTGACTGGTTAGAGGCGAGTGGTTGGAATAAAACGCCGCCAGCTCCAGAGTTACCTGTGGATGTGGCTCTAAAAACCAGTGAAAAATACATGGAAGCGTTTGAGAAGCTCACTGGCCAGCCTTTGTTATTAGAGTAAGGCCTTGTTAGAAAAACTAAAATCTTTAGCTAGCCAACTTAAACGAGAGTTGGCTGTATATCGGCTGGTGTTAAAACATCCGCAAACTCCGTGGTTAGCTAAATTTTTCTTGGGTTTGGCAGTGGCCTATTTGTTGTTACCTTTTGACTTAATCCCTGATTTTATTCCGATATTAGGTCAGCTTGATGAGGTGGTTATTCTTCCCATTTTGCTTTGGCTTGCGCTTTTGTTAATTCCAAAAAACGTGATTCAAGATTGCAGAGCAAGGGTTCAATCGGATTAAGTTGCAAGCAATTAGTGCGCTTGAGAATTAGTATGCTTGACTTGGGCTTGCTATAATTGCGCCTCAAAATTTATTATTAATTACTTAGGAATATGTAATGTCGTTAAACCAAGTGCCAACCGGTAAAGATGTACCTAATGATTTCAATGTAATCATTGAAATTCCAATGCAGGGTGATCCAGTTAAATATGAAGTAGACAAAGAGAGCGGTGCGATTTTTGTTGACCGTTTTATGGGTACATCAATGCAGTATCCAACTAATTACGGTTATGTGCCGCACACTTTGGCTGATGATGGTGATCCGGTGGATGTGCTGGTGATTACACCAGTACCATTGATACCAGGCGTGGTGGTGCGTTGCCGTCCAATTGGTGTTTTACTGATGGAAGATGAAGCTGGTCTAGATGCAAAGGTTTTAGCTGTACCTGTAGACAAAGTGTGTGGTTTATATGCGCATATTAAAACGTACAAGGATGTGTCTGAGTGGCGCTTAAATATGATTGCCCACTTCTTTGAGCACTATAAAGATTTAGATAAAGGTAAGTGGGTAAAGTTGAACGGTTGGGGTGATATTGACCAAGCTAGAAAAGAAATTTTAGATGGTGTTAAAAACTTTAATGAAGCAGTAGTTAAGCCGGCATTTTAAGATAACCTCGCGTTTTATTTTAAACGCATAATAAAAAAGGCAGCTTAAGCTGCCTTTTTTATTGCTTGCGAATTTTTACATATGTAACAACGGCACAATCAGTAACGCCACAATATTAATAATTTTAATGAGTGGGTTTACAGCAGGACCAGCTGTATCTTTGTAAGGATCACCTACGGTGTCGCCAGTTACAGCTGCTTTGTGTGCATCTGAACCTTTGCCGCCGTGGTTGCCATCTTCAATATACTTTTTAGCGTTATCCCAAGCACCGCCACCTGTACACATTGAAATTGCCACAAATAAGCCTGTAACAATCGTGCCCATCAATAAGCCACCTAAAGCCACTGGGCCAAGTAGTAAGCCCACTGCAACAGGTACAGCTACTGGCAATAGTGATGGCACCATCATTTCTTTAATTGCTGCAGTGGTCAGCATATCAACAGCTTTGCCATATTCTGGTTTAGCTGTACCCTCCATGATGCCTTTGATATCACGGAACTGGCGACGCACTTCTTCTACCACCGCGCCAGCTGCACGACCAACCGCTTCCATCGCCATTGCAGCGAATAAGAATGGAATTAAACCACCGATAAACAAGCCAATAATTACCATTGGGTCGCTTAGGTCAAACTTCACATTAATGCCCACGCCCGAAAGTTTGTGTGTGTAGTCAGCGAATAGTACGAGTGCCGCAAGACCTGCTGAACCGATTGCATAGCCTTTAGTTACTGCTTTTGTAGTGTTGCCAACGGCATCAAGTGGGTCAGTTACATCACGCACGCTGCTAGGCAATTCTGCCATTTCTGCAATACCGCCTGCATTGTCAGTAATTGGGCCATAAGCATCTAAAGCAACTACGATACCTGCCATGCTCAACATTGAAGTTGCTGCAATCGCAATGCCATATAAACCACCTAAATAATGAGCGGTCCAAATGGCGATACATACTGAAATTACTGGCCAAGCAGTTGATTTCATTGAAATACCAATGCCTGCAATAATGTTAGTCGCATGGCCAGTAGTAGAGGCTTGTGCGACATGTCTAACAGGTGCGTAATCAGTACCTGTGTAATATTCAGTAATCCATACTAATGCTGCTGTAAGAATTAGGCCTACCGCACATGCGCCGAATAATTGGTTTGCAGAAATGGCTAAATCGCCAGCCATTAAACCTTCTGGGAACATTTTTGTAGTTACAACGTAAAATGCACCTAGTGATAGTACGCCTGCAACAGCTAATCCTTTGTATAGAGCTGGCATGACATTTTTCATGCCAGGAGAAGCCTTAACAAAGAAGCAACCGATAATAGAGGCGACGATAGATACTGCGCCTAATAGTAATGGGTAAAGTACACCGTTAGCACCTGAGTTGGTGATGAGTAATCCACCTAAAACCATAGTAGCAATAAGCGTTACTGCATAAGTTTCAAACAAGTCAGCAGCCATGCCAGCACAGTCACCTACGTTATCGCCTACGTTGTCAGCAATCACAGCTGGGTTGCGTGGGTCATCCTCAGGGATGCCAGCTTCTACTTTACCTACTAAGTCAGCGCCTACATCCGCACCTTTGGTGAAAATTCCGCCGCCTAAACGTGCAAAAATTGAGATAAGAGAAGAGCCAAAAGCCAAGCCAATTAGAGGGTTCAGGTCAGTAGCTGATTCGCCACCTAAGTAGGCGTAAAAGCCTGCTACACCCAGTAAGCCTAAACCAACAACTAGCATACCTGTAATGGCGCCGCCTTTAAAGGCAACGTCTAGTGCTGGGCCTATGCCATTGGTTGCGGCTTGTGCAGTGCGTACGTTAGCTTTAACCGAAACATTCATGCCAATGAAGCCACACGCCCCAGAAAGTAGTGCGCCTAATACAAAGCCAATCGCGGTGGTCGTGTTAAGAAAAACGCCGATAAGTACCGCTAGTACAACGCCGACGATGGTGATGGTTTTGTATTGTCGCGCCAGATAAGCCGCAGCGCCTTGCTGAATTGCGCTAGCAATTTCTTGCATGCGCGCATTGCCTGCAGGTAAGTTGGAAATCCACTTACTCATTACTACACCATACAGCACGGCTAGAAAGGCCGCACCCATAGTGATCATTAGTGCTGTTGACATAACATCTCCCTATCTAAAATTTATTAAAAATATTACTTGGGTGAAACGTGAGCAATGCAAATATTAATTACTGTAGAACCGAGAAGGCTGTGTTGTAACTAAATGTAAGCGGTTCATTATTGCACTATTAACTAGAGCTCACAACTAATAAATTGGCGCCCACAACAGTAATTTTTAGGTGCTTTATTTTAAGATTTTAGGTTCTTGTTGCTAAGATGGTTAAGGCGTCACCTAATGCTGTTCCAGATAAGTTTTCAGCAAGGTGTTTTACGCTTGTCGCAGCACTTGGGCTTAGATTTCTTATGGCTTTAGGCTGGGTTGTAGGGGTAGATTTAATTTGCACTTTTAGGCAAATTGAAGTAACTTCACACCCTTGCTTTTCTAGCTTAATCAATAAGCTAGGGATTAAAAGCTTAATTTTTGCAGCGACAGCATTGTTGTTGGCAAATACAGTCATTTGTTTGTTTTTAATACTGCTGGCGTGACTGTATTCAGCCAAATGATCGGGCACAACTGCCCCCCAAAAATTTTGCGCAATTTGTGTTTCTTGATTGCGCGTATTCAGTGCGCGAAGTTCGGGCTGATTCAGTAGCGCATTAAATCGTTGCATGGCGGCTAATCTTGTTGCTTGCAGTGGTTAGGAGTGGAATGAATATCATCTTTGTCTCAAATAGTATGGCAAAAGCTAAAACACTGTCAGTGTTTCAGGTCGCTACGATCGTACTTGCATTGGTATTTGTGCCTGTTTTTCTAGCCTTGTTGTTCATTTTGCCACAGGATGAGTCCTCTACAAAACCGAGTGTGAAATCTTTAATTCCTGCGCGTCTTTTTTCTTTTAATACCCATCAAAAAAATCTTGATGCTTACGCGATTCAATTAGGTGAAATGCAGGCGCGCATGATGCGTTTAGATGCTCAAAGCGAACGCTTAGCAAAGTTGGCCGAGGGCAAGTCAACTAATAAGGCAGTTGATAAAAAGAAAGCTGAAGCGAACAAAGCCACTGAGGGAAAGTTGCAGAAGTTAAATAGTGGCGGTCCTCTGGTTTTAGATGCACCCATGTCTGAAGCCCAATTGCAAAAAAGAATTGCAGAGCTTGTCGCTCAAATTGAGCTTAAGGCAGACTATTTGAGTGATGTAGAAGCTAAGTTGCTGCAGAAAAGTGTATTGAAAGATACTTTGCCGAATAGAAGCCCTGTAATGGTAGCCTTTAATTCTTCCAGCTTTGGTTGGCGTATTGATCCATTTAACGGGCACTCAGCCTTTCATGAAGGGTTGGATTTTACCGCTACGATAGGTACGCCGATTTATGCTGCAGCAGGAGGTATTGTTTCTGCGGCAGAGCAAATGCCTGATTATGGTAAAATCGTCAAAATTGATCATGGATTAGGCTTGGAAACGCGCTATGCACATGCATCAAAAATTTTGGTTAAAGTAGGTGATCGTATTGAAAAAGGGCAGAAAATTGCTGAAGTAGGCAGTACAGGGCGCTCAACAGGCCCGCATTTGCATTATGAAATCAGGTTGGATGGTAATCCTTTAGATCCTAGAAAGTATCTTAAAGCTGCCAGTTAATTTAAGTAGGTCGATTCAAAAACATAAATCAAAGTAGTTCATTAGACTCTAAATTCACATCACAAAAAATAGTTATTTATCCTTAATTAACAGAAAGTTAATCATTTCATGATATCCACGTTGTTCAAAAAAATATTCGGTAGCCGTAACGATAGGCTTGTTAAACAGTATGCGCAAAAAGTTGAGCAGATTAATGCCTTAGAGCCTGCGATGCAGGCGTTGAGTGATGAAGCCTTGCGGGCAAAAACTGAAGAGTTTAAGCAACGTTACAGCAATGGTGAGAGTTTAGAGCAATTGTTGCCTGAAGCCTTTGCTGTTGTGCGCGAGGGTGGTAAGCGTGTTTTGGGTATGCGTCATTTTGATGTGCAGTTGATCGGCGGCATGGTGCTGAACGCTGGAAAAATTTCTGAAATGCGTACTGGTGAGGGTAA
>CAYQZK010000058.1:2225-11225 GCA_964422015.1 uncultured Methylotenera sp. | reverse complement strand
GCTCTAAATCTAGCTTAGGCGCACCAAAACTTACACCATGATGACTGGACTCTTCGGCCTCAGTAATCACTTTAGCTGTATGTAACAAAGCTTTTGATGGAATACAACCCACATTCAAGCACACACCACCTAGGGTTGAATAACGCTCGATCAGCACGACTTTTAAGCCCAAATCAGCGGCACGGAAAGCAGCGGTGTATCCACCAGGACCACTACCCAACACCACTAATTGTGTATGAATATCATTTTCACCAGTTGCGACTGCTGGAACTGGTGATGTAACAGACGGTGCTGACACAGCGGCAACTGGAACTGCTTCAACCTTAACTGGAGTAGCTGTTGAGGTAGCCTCAGCTTCAACCAATAAAATCAGCGAATCTTTTGCTACTTTATCGCCTACCTTAACCTTCACTTCTTTAACAGTACCCGCATGTGAAGACGGAATGTCCATTGACGCTTTGTCAGATTCCACTGTAATCAGCGAATCCTCTTTAGCAATCACATCTCCCGCTTTAACCAACACCTCAATAACATCAACACTATCGAAATTACCAATATCGGGTACCACTACTTCAACTAATTGACTCATGCTCTACCCTTACAGTAACAATCTACGAACGTCTGATAACATCATGCGCATATGACTAGTGAAACGTGCTCCATCAGCACCATCGATTACACGGTGGTCATAAGACAGTGACATCGGCAAAATCAAACGTGGTTCAAAAGTTTTAGTTTTTGCGTCATACACAGGCTGCATAGATGAGCGTGAAACACCTAAAATAGCCACTTCTGGGCAATTAATAATTGGCGTAAACATCGTGCCGCCAATACCACCAAGACTAGATATGGTGAAACAACCACCTTGCATCTCTTCTACTTTAAGTTTGCGTTCGCGCGCTTTCGCTGACAACTCCATCAAATCACGTGCAATATCTAACACATCTTTCTGATGCACATCACGCACTACTGGCACCACTAGACCATCAGGCGTATCGCAAGCAAAACCTACGTTGTAGTAGTTTTTCAAAATCAAACTATCGCCATCAGGTGAAAGTGATGCATTAAAGTTAGGGTACGCTTTAAGCGCATTAACAGAAGCTTTAATTAAAAACGCCAACATAGTGAGTTTTACACCACGTTTTTCTGCATCGGCCTGCATAGACTTGCGGAAGTCCTCTAAGTCAGTGATATCTGCTTCATCAAACTGCGTCACATGTGGTGCAGTCACCCAGTTACGATGTAAATTGGCACCCGAAAGTTTTTTGATACGTGACAAAGCTTTTGTTTCAACCGCACCAAACTGACTAAAATCAATAACAGGCATAGGTAACGTAGCAAGACTACTCGCAGCACCTGCACCCATATTCTCGGTACGTGGCTTAGCCAACTCACCTTTTACATAAGCTTGCACATCGCTCTGTAAAATACGGTTTTTTGCGCCACTACCTTTAACCAGTGCCAAATTCACACCCAATTCACGTGCAAACTTGCGAATAGATGGACTTGCATGCGACAGTTTACCTGTAGCAACCACTACATGCTCACCCACGGGTACAGGCTGTTGAGCTGGCTGAACGGGCTTTGGAGGCTCGGGTGCAGGCCGCGTCGGCTCAGGAATTGCCAATTTAGGCGCTTCAACTGCTACAGGTTGCGCAACTGCAGGAGCTGGTGCAGCAGCCTCATCGCTTACATCTAAAGTAATCAACAAAGTACCTTCAGACGCCTTATCACCCACTTTTATTTTTACTTCTTTCACTACACCTGCAAACGGTGCAGGAATATCCATAGAAGCCTTGTCAGATTCAACCGTAATTAATGAATCATCTTTAGCGATAACGTCGCCAGCTTTTACTAGAACTTCAATCACATCCACACTATCAAAGTTACCAATATCAGGGACGAATATGTCTTGAACTGCCATGTGTACGTATCCTTAAACTGTCGTTGGGTTTGGCTTGTTAGCGTTTAGTTTGTATTTCTTCACAGCTTCTGCCACTTTAGCCGCAGGCAATTTGCCTTCATCACTTAAAGCTTTTAATGCTGCAATCACAACGTAATAGCGGTTCACCTCAAAGAAGTCACGCAATGCTTCTCTGCTATCTGAGCGACCAAAACCATCTGTACCTAAAGCTACAAATTTATTTGGCACAAAGCGCTGAATCTGCTCGGCAAAACTCTTCATATAGTCAGTAGAAGCCACCACAGGACCTTTAGCGTCTTTTAAGCACTGTGCAACATAACTGACTTTTTGTGGTTTCTCTGGATTTAACATATTCCAGCGGTCACATTCCAGACCATCACGACGAAGCTCCGTAAAACTAGGCGCACTCCATACGTCAGCAGAAACACCCCAATCTTTTTCTAGCAGTTCGGCTGCGGCAATAACTTCACGCAGAATCACACCACTACCCATAAGTTGAACTTTTTCACCCTTAGCCTTAGATTTACTAAAGCTATACAAGCCTTTAAGAATGCCCGCCTCAGCACCTTTTGGTAATTCAGGATGACTGTAATTTTCATTCATCAAGGTGATGTAGTAGTACACATCTTCCTGATTTTGCACCATACGGCGCAAGCCCTCTTGGATAATCACTGCCAACTCGTAAGCAAAAGTTGGATCATAAGAAATACAATTCGGAATTGTCGCCGACATTAAATGGCTGTGACCGTCCTCGTGTTGTAAACCTTCACCGTTGAGGGTTGTACGACCAGCCGTAGCACCAAGCAAGAAGCCGCGCGCACGTGCGTCACCCGCCAACCAAGCCAAGTCACCCGTACGTTGGAAACCAAACATTGAGTAATAGATATAGAACGGTATCATCTGTACGCCAGTCACACTGTAAGATGTTGCAGCAGCTAACCAGCTTGAGAATGAACCCGCTTCGTTAATACCTTCCTCTAAAATCTGACCATCTTTAGATTCTTTGTAATACATCACTTGGTCTGAATCTTGCGGCTCGTATAACTGACCTTGACTGGCGTAAATACCCAATTGACGGAACATACCTTCCATACCGAAAGTACGCGCCTCATCTGGCACAATTGGCACAACGAATTTACCAATTTCTTTGTCTCGTACCAAAGTAGACAAGATTCGAACAAACGCCATAGTCGTTGAAATTTCACGGTCGCCTGTTGCACCCAGCATATTCTCAAACGCTGATAATTCAGGCACTTTTAGCTCATTACCCTTACGACGACGTTGTGGCACAAAACCACCCATTGCAGCACGACGCTCAGCCATATACTTCATCTCTGGCGAATCTTCTGCTGGCCTATAGAAACTTAAATTTTCAACCTGCTCATCAGTAATAGGAAGGTCGAAACGATCTCTAAAATGCTTCAGAGACGTTAAGTCCATGCTCTTTTGTTGATGCGTAGTATTCTGACCTTCTCCCGCCTCACCCATACCATAACCTTTAACGGTTTTAGCCAAGATCACTGTTGGCTGACCTTTATGGTTTACAGCAGCATGATAAGCAGCAAATACTTTGTGTGGGTCGTGTCCACCACGATTCAAGCGCCAAATATCCGCATCACTCATGGCCGCAACCATTTCTTTCAACTCCGGGTACTTGCCAAAGAAATGCTCACGTGTATACGCGCCACCTTTCTGCTTGAAGTTTTGGTACTCACCATCCACGCACTCTTCCATGCGTTTTTTGAGTAAACCATCTTTATCCATCGCCAATAGTGGATCCCAGTAAGAACCCCATACCACTTTCAGCACATTCCAGCCCGAACCTCTAAAATCAGACTCTAATTCTTGAATAATTTTGCCGTTACCGCGAACTGGGCCATCTAAACGCTGTAAATTACAGTTGATGACAAAAATTAAATTATCTAATTTTTCACGACTTGCCAATGAAATTGCACCTAATGACTCAGGCTCATCCATCTCACCATCACCACAGAACACCCAAACCTTGCGATCGCTAGTATCTGCAATGCCGCGGTCATGAATATATTTCAAGAAACGTGCTTGATAAATACCGGCCAATGGACCTAATCCCATAGAAACCGTTGGGAATTGCCAGAATTCAGGCATCAACCAAGGGTGTGGATAGCTAGGCAAACCATTGCCACCCGTTTCTTGACGGAAATTATCCATTTGCTCTTCGGAAATACGACCTTCTAAGAAGGCACGTGCATATACACCTGGTGAAGAGTGACCTTGGAAGTAAACACAGTCACCACCAAAGTTTTCATTAGGCGCACGGAAGAAATAATTGAAGCCAGTATCATAAAGTGTTGCAGCCGATTGGAAGCTGGCAATATGCCCGCCAACACCAGGAGATTTCTCATTGGCGCGTAGTACAGTCATTACCGCATTCCACCGCACTAAAGCGCGAACACGGCGTTCCATTTCAGGGTCACCTGGTAACTTAGCCTGCAAATGTGTAGGGATCGTATTAAGGTAAGCTGTTGTAGCGTTGTAAGGCAAATTACTACCTGAACGGCGCGCCTTATCAATCATTGCCTCTAATAGAAAATGAGCACGCTCCGTGCCTTCGTTCTCAATAACTGCGGTAAGGGCGTCAAGCCATTCTTGCGTTTCTTGACTATCAATATCTGGGGTTTTTGACATTCCGTAGGGGCTCCGTGTAGCTACATTAGCAAAACTTATCGAATTCCCACCAACTTAAGCGAATCTCACAAAAAAGCAATTCACATAAAGGCAATAGGTATAATCCTAAAAAGTATCGTTAATGTAACAAAATCAAATATAGCGTGTCTGAGATGTGCCGTAATGCTAAATCGGCGTGTATTTAATTTTATAAAACCGTAGTGTGGCTTTTTTAGGGGTTTTGGTCAAGTTTAGTGGCTGTTAACAGCCCCTAAACTGGCGAAAGAATCCCATAATCAATATATAAACCACCTATAGATTCTTACAAAACAAGGATAATAAATGTCAGTAAAATTAACACAAAATGCAGCCATTGCCACTGAAAATTCACTAAAACAACACCAACACTTACTATTCATACTCACCGAAATTGAAGATAAAACACTTCCATTCAATCAAGAACTCAACTCCAAACTTTCTCGCAGCAATAGCGAGTATAAAGACCTCTGTAAAACAGCTATTACGATAGATTTACACAATGGCAGTATAGGCAGCTTTGTTGCGTTGGATCAAAAATCAAATCTATTCCAACGCCATACATTACTTCGCAAGGCTATAAAACCACTACTGGATGAACAACCTAGCGATATTGCAATATGCGTTTTTGGCAACGACTCCAACTGTGAAACTAATGCCTGTGCAGCTTATTACGTAGCAACCGTCAATGCTATTGAGTTAAAAAACTACAAAAAAGACGACAATAAAAATACACTAAAAAGCATCAGCATTTATGGATACCAAGCTAAACATGACTATAACTATGTCAATGCCCGTGTAGCAGGCAATGTGCTATGTCGCCAACTTACAATAACTCCACCCAACGAGTTGACCCCCACTATTTATCGCAACAAGATTGCCAAATTAGCCAAAGAACATGATTGGCAACATGAAGAGCTTGATATGTCAGCCCTCAAAAAAATGGGGGCTGGTGCATTTGTTGCTGTTGGACAAGGTTCAGAACCTCAGGATGCAGCAATCGTACACCTCACTTACACACCTAAAAATCTTAATCAAGATGAGCCCCTTAAACACTATGCACTTGTGGGAAAAGGTATTTGCTTTGATACCGGCGGGCATAACCTAAAACCTGCAAAATACATGCAAGGCATGCATGAGGATATGAACGGATCCGCCGTAACTCTAGGTATCTTGCTTGCGGTCAGTCAATTACAACTACCCATTAAGTTAGACTGTTGGGTTGCGATTGCACAAAACCATATTAGCCCGAGCGCATACAAACAAAACGACGTAGTCAAAGCACTTAATGGCATGAGTATAGAAATCGTACACACGGATGCAGAAGGTCGTATGGTACTTGCTGACACCTTAACACTCGCTTCACGACTGAAACCAGAAGTCATCATTGATTTTGCAACCTTAACTGGCAGCATGATTACCGCACTGAGCGATCGCATGAGCGGCGTTATCACCAATCGTCCTGAACTAGCCTGCAAAGCCATTGGTGCAGGAACAAAATCCGCTGAACGCGTCGTTGCGTTTCCTTACGATGATGATTTTGATTCTGACTTAGATAGCGATATAGCAGACATTAAACAATGCACACTAGAAGGTGGTGGCGACCACATTCATGCAGCGCGCTTTTTAGGTAAATTTATTGAGAATGATGTTGCTTGGCTACATACCGATTTATCAGCCGCAAACTGTAAAGGTGGTTTGGGTGCTGTTCAAACTGATACCAACGGATTCGGCGTTGGATTTGGCTTAGCCTTGATTCAAAACCTATTAGAAACTGAGCTGCAAAAGTAAAAAGGATTAAAAGCCTAGCTTTTAATCCTTTTTTTAACTCTCTCTAACTCATGCGATTTATCAACAACAGTGACTTAGAAACCTAAACTGTCCAGCAAATCATCCACCTGCTCTTGGCTTGCCACTACGTCAACAGCATCTGGATCAATTTGTGGCCCATTCATTAATGTTGGACTAGTTTCACCTGATTTCTTCACAACATCTGACTCTTTTTTAGCCACGGCTGGTGAAAAATCTATCAATAACTGAACAAGCTGCTTTTCCATATCTTGAGCAAGTGTAGTGATCTTTTTAATCACCTGCCCAGTTAAATCCTGAAAATCTTGCGCCATCATAATATCCATCAACAGCGCTTTTGTTTCAGTTGTATTTTTACCTGTCAGAGCCAAAAATGCCAAAGTCTCATCTGCAACTTGGTTGTATTCTGATTTAAGTGAAGGCTTTTCTAATGTTTCTTTCCAACGACTCTCTAACGCTTTAGCTCCTGAGGCCAAATCATCTTGCAATGGAATCGCAATATCCGTTGCATTTAATACTTTTTCTGCAGCCTGCTCAGTCATCCTGGCAACATAAGCCAAGCGATCTCTCGCATCTGGTATATCTTGAGCCACCTGCTCCAGTATCTTATCTAACCCCAGCCCCCGCAAATTATCATGTAAAACTCGAGTTAAATGACCAATGCGGTTAAGCATGTCATCATCAGCGGAGGTTGCTTGTGTCTGCAAAATTTCGCCACTCATCTTTAACCTCCAGCTTTTTCAAGCTTTTCGAATATTTTAGATAACTTCTCGTCTAGAGTAGCTGCAGTAAATGGTTTCACCACATAGCCATTTGCGCCAGCTTGAGCTGCAGCAATAATGTTTTCTTTTTTTGCCTCTGCCGTCACCATCAACACTGGTAAATGTTTAAGCTCTGGATCTGCGCGGATATGTTGCAACATAGTCAAACCATCCATATTCGGCATATTCCAGTCTGAAACTACAAATTCAAAACCACCACCTTTTAATTTACTCAGACCTATCGCACCATCTTCAGCCTCATCAACATTGGTATAACCAAGCTCTTTCAGCAGATTGCGTACAATTCTGCGCATGGTTGAAAAGTCATCTACGACAAGAAATTTAGTATTAGGGTTTGCCATGCATTACTCCGTTAACAACAGTCGTTCTTCAATATTCAAATAGTTTATTACTACACACTAATAAATGCTAAAAATACATCTAATAAAAAATCTGATTAAACGCGCAAGGCACGTGAACTATTAGCAATCAAATAGTTCAGCACAAGTTTAGGCAACTCTTCGAGGTGCGCTACTTCATCAACACCACCATGAGCTACTGCCTCTTTGGGCATACCGTAAACCACACAACTTTCCTCATTTTGAGCAAAGTTATAAGCGCCTGCCTCTCTCATTCTTGCCATACCAGCAGCACCGTCTTTACCCATGCCCGTCAAAATCACACCGATTGCATTCTTGCCCGCTAAATCAGCTGCAGAATCAAACAATACATCAACAGATGGTTTATGGCGATTAACAGGTGGCGCATCACTTAACTCAGTGACATAGTTAGCACCACTTCTGGCAAGCAATAAATGTTTATCTCCAGGTGCAATAAAAGCATGCCCAGGTAAAATCCGTTCACCGCCTTGGGCCTCTTTTACAGAAATTTGGCAAAGAGAATCTAAACGATTAGCAAAAGATTTAGTAAATCCCGCTGGCATATGTTGAGTAATTAAGATGCCTGGACAATCAGATGGCATTTTCAATAAAAACGATTTAATCGCCTCAGTCCCACCTGTTGATGCACCAATAATCAATAATTTTTCACTACTAATAAAGGGATTTTTCAACTTAGCAGGGGCAGGAACACCTTCTTCTGAGGTTCCATGCCGAGCTAAGGTAGCTACTTTAGCAACAGATGCAGCTCGAATTTTATCTGCAATTAGATCAGTATACTCGAGCATACCCTCAGTAATAGACATTTTGGGTTTAGTCACAAAATCAACAGCACCCAACTCTAATGCACGCATAGTAATTTCTGAACCGCGTTCAGTTAGCGTAGACACCATAACAACAGGCATAGGTCTAAGGCGCATCAATTTTTCAAGAAAATCGAGACCATCCATCCTTGGCATTTCAACATCCAAGGTTAAAACATCTGGATTAAGTTGCTTAATCATATCTCTTGCAACCAGTGGATCTGGTGCTGCGCCAACTACAATCATGTCGCGTTGACTGTTAATAATTTCCGTGAGCAGACTACGAATTAATGCAGAATCATCAATGACTAATACTTTAATTTTCATTACTTATTCTCGTATTTTTTAATCACACTTAGACTTAAACTCTCAATACATCGTCACTTATAATTGAGTTAGAACAAGTCGATCTCACCACCCACATCTGATTTTTTAAGCTTGCTTGCGTAAGCCTCTTCACGTTTAACTAGTGTATCGTTATGCATGACTTTGAGTTTTTTCACTAACACTCTTCCTGTTTTAGGAAAAAAGTAAACTTTGCGCGGATAGATATCGAGCAAATCTTCACTGGTAATGCGAATACGCTCATCTTTCAAAAACTTACGAACGAAAATTGCGTTACG
>CAYQZK010000058.1:0-2125 GCA_964422015.1 uncultured Methylotenera sp. | reverse complement strand
GCAGAAACACATGAACCTAATACAGTAACAATCAACATATCCTTGTCAGTGTAATAGTACTCACCAGGAGAAATCTTAGCTGCATCGCAATCAAATGTGCGATCGAAATATAAGGTGGTGGAAATTTCTTCTTCAAGCATGCTCATACAGTGCGCTCTCTAGAATTAGTTGTACCTTTAGTACTTTTACCATCGCTTAATTCATACACGGTTTTTCCGCGTAAATGGAACGCATTAGAAACGTACAAAAAGTTTTCAGAATGCCCTGCAAACAATATCGCATGTGGTTTCATAAGTGGCACAAAATGGCTCAAAATTTTGGACTGTGTAGGTTTATCAAAATATATCATGACATTTCTACAAAAAATGACATCAAATGAATCTTTTAATGCCCACTGTTCATCAAGCAGATTAAGCTGCTCAAATGTAATCATACTGCGTAACTCGTTACGCACGCGAACAGAACCTTCGTTTGCACCTGTACCTCTTTGAAAAAAGCGCTGACGCCTTTCTTCAGAGAGCTTGCTTACACGTTCATAAGGATATACACCACGTGAGGCTGTCGCAAGAACATTAGTATCAATATCAGTAGCAATAATTTCCACTGGAGGCTTCATCGTACCGAAAGCTTCACAGGCTGTCATCGCAATAGAATAAGGTTCTTCGCCAGTAGATGCAGCAGAACACCAAATGCGTATCGGACCTTTAATCTTAGTTAAATGCTCCGCCAATATAGGAAAATGATGCTCTTCTCGAAAAAAAGAAGTAAGGTTTGTAGTTAGGGCATTAGTGAATGCCTCCCACTCAGCCGCATCATTCTCATTCTCAAGATTATCTAAATAAACCTTAAATGAATCAAACCCAGTTGCACGTAACCTACGGCCAATACGGCTATAGACCATATCCGTTTTAGCTTCAGATAGAGAAATCCCTGCATGCTGATAGATAAGCTTTCTCACTCGCGCAAAATCATTTGCGGTAAAGTCAAACTCACGATCATCCTGATTCTTATCTTTTGCCAAGGCACATTTCTCTAATTATTATATTCAGAACTGAACACATAAACTCATGTCTTAGTCGATTGCCCACAAGTCTAGCAAACAGTAAAACTATTTGTGGCCAAAGTACTATTCCCGTTATTTTTTTGTATTGAAATAAAACCCAAGCCACATAATTATTAATGTGGTTTCAGCAAATCTAGAAAGCAATCCGTTCTAGAATAAAACTAAAACCACATTTCAATTACATATTAGTTTTGCTGTCTTACTACTGCAGCTTCAACATCTTAATTAGTAGCTCTTCTATTCTGAGCTTCAGGAGTTTTAGCAGCAAATGGGTGAGCTGACTCTTTATAAACCTTAAGCAAATCAGCCGCTTTTGGCTCGCGATTGACTGCACTCTTGATTGCAATCATTGTTGCTCTGTAGTTCCAGTCTTGAATACGATCATCCATGTCAGCTGTTTGATCGATAAACACACCAACACAAATAAACACATCATCAGCCTCATCAGCTGGAATTGTGCCATTTGCCACAGAATCCATCACCGCCATTGCAACACCACGCTGCGCTGGACCAAACATTTGTAGAGATTGCTTAGTGTTACGTAATGTCACTTTATTAAACATTACAGTGTTAGGTTTAACCATCATATTCGGGGCAACAATGGCTAACAATCCGTTAACACCTTCTTTTTGATCAGTTAATGTACGGCAAAATGCATCTTCTGCAGCACTACCACGTGGACCCATAATCAGATCAATATGTGCAACATTTTTCAAATCAAGACCACTTCCATCAGGACGATTCTCAATCACCAATCCTTCACCAACTAAAACACGATCAATCACAGCCATATTATTCTCCAGATAAATTCCACACTACATAAAATAACAACTCATTTGTTGCACACTTGTCCTGCTGATAAATCAAAAAACACGGCATTCTACAACACAGCATTAACCTTTTGCATAATAGCACTATTACCCTACTTTTCACCTGCAATTTTCGCGTTAACACCACTGCAAAACGCCAATAAATTGGGCGCAATCAGCACCCAATAATTCTTTACATTAAGTTAAAACTCTTCCCAATCTCCATCACTATCTGATGAGACCGGTTTAGCCG